>QJVU01000743.1 GCA_003235605.1 Planctomycetota bacterium
GGACCAAGGCTGTCTTCGTGCTCCCCCACCAGGGCGGAGCAGCCGGTGAGGTTGATGTGATCCTGGATCACCATCAGGTCGCCGGCCTCGAGCTCCCGGGCGATGCCGCCTGCAGCATTCGTGAGGAGGAACGTCTCGACTCCCCAGAGGCGCAGGGTTCGCACCGCCCGCACCACCTCATGGGGTGTCCAGCCCTCGTAGAGGTGCACCCGACCCGTGAGGCATGCGACGGGCACACCGACCCGGCGACCCAGCACCAGGCTGCCGCCATGACCTGCCACACGGGGTCGGGGCCAGTCCCGGATGTCAGCGAAGGGAATCGCCGTGGCTTCTTCGAGACCGTTGGCGAAGCCCGAAAGTCCGCTGCCCAGCACCAGCGCCACGCGTGGCCGCGCCAGCCCAAGAGCGGCGATGGCTTTCACCGCTGCCCGCAGTCGGCTGGTCTCGCTCCCGCTACTCATCCCTCAGAAACCCCGCGACACAGGCCGTCATGCACGTGGCGAGCGCGCCAGCGACCATCGCCCGCAATGCAAGGCGTGCGATGTCCGATTTCCGTTCCGGAGCCATCGCCCCCAGGCCGCCGATCTGGATGGCGACCGAGCCCAGGTTGGCAAAGCCACACAGTGCAAACGACGCGATCATGCTCGTGCGTGCCGTAACCTGCCCAGAACCGACCAGGTCCGCCAACTCCTTGTACGCTACCAGCTCGGTGAGGACGATCTTCGTCCCGAGGAGCTCTGCCAGCCGGCCCACGTCCTCCACTCCCATCACCGCGGCGATCGGGTAGAAAAGCCACCCGAGGACCTTCCCCAGGCTCAGGTGCTCGCCTCCGACCCACGGAACGAAGGCGAACAGCCAGTCGATCACCGCCACCAGCCCGAGGAACGCGATCAGCATCGCACCGACGTTGAGGGCCAGGCGCAGTCCATCCAGGGCACCGTTGGCGGCGGCCTCCACGACATTGGTTGCACCCGTGTCCGCGGCGTGCACGACCCTGCCCATGGTCTCGCTCGTTTCCGTCTCCGGCCACAGCATCTTCGTGCAGATCAACCCCGCCGGCACGGCCATGACGCTGGCAACCATCAGATGGCCGGCGCTGATCCCGAAGGAGACGTAGATCACGAACACGCCTCCAGCGATGGTACAGAAGCCGCCGGTCATCACGGCATGAATCTCGCTCAGCGTCATCTTGGACAGATAGGGGCGGACCATCATCGGCGCTTCGACCTGCCCCACGAACACGTTGCCACAGGCTGACAGCGATTCCGCGCCGGACGTCCCCATGACCCGGGCCATCACCCACGCCATGACTTGCACGATCCTCTGCATGACCCCCAGGTGGTAGAGGACAGTCATGAACGACGAGAAGAAGATCAGCGTCGGCAGCACCTGGGTGGCAAAGACAACCCCGAGGGTCTTTGCGTTCGCCAAGGGCCCGAAGACGAACGTCGTGCCGCTCTCGGACAGGGCCAGGAAGCTCTTCACGCCTTCGCCGAGGCCGCGCAGCCAGCTGTTGCCCCGCTCCCAGTACAGGAAGCAGAGGCCCAGCGCTCCCTGGATGATCATGCCCGTGACTACCAAGCGCCAGGATATTGCCTTCCGGTTCCGCGACAAAGCGAACAGGACTGCCAGGATGACGACGATCCCCAGGAGCGAGGTGAGTCGTTGCATTGGCCCGTAGGCTAGAGGCGCGCCACGCCTATTCCACCGTCAACTTCCACTCCCGAAGCGCGGCCAGCGACCCTTCATCGGTCCAGTCCAGCCGGATCGGCACCACCGTGATCATGCCTTCATGGAAGGCCCGGGAATCGCTGCCCTGGGGCCCATCCTGCACGTCCTCCACCCGCGCCTCGAAGACACCTTCGCCCTTCTGCTCGTACTCGCGCACCAGGATGTGCGAGCCCCCCATCCGCGCCACGGCGACCCCGCGCAGGTCCCCCGGCAGACCTGCAGGCACGTTGATGTTGTAGCCGATGCCCTTGGGCGCGCCTCGAGCCCAGAGTTTCCGCACGAAGAGGGCTGCAAAACGGGCCGCGATCCCGTGGTCCCTCTGACTGCCCGCCTCGGAGACGGCGATCCCCGGCACCCCTTGATAGACCCCCTCCATGGCCGCACCGACAGTGCCGGAGTAGTGCGCCACCAGGCCCACGTTGGCACCACGGTTGATGCCGGACACCACGAGGTCGAAACGCTTTCGCTTGCCGACCCCGACGATGCCGAAGCGAACTGCGTCGGCAGGCGTGCCGCCCACCGCCCAGGCCTCCTTGGCCGCCGGGACCTCGTGGGCCACGACCCGCACCGGGCCCAGGATCCTCACCGAGTGGCTGCTGCCGGAGCAGTTGCTGCGCGGAGCCACTACCACGACCTCCCCCACCTTGGCAAGCTCGGACACCAGGGCATGCAGTCCTGGCGAGTCGATGCCGTCGTCGTTCGTGACCAGGATCCGCGGAGCGCGGGCCGGCACTGGTTCCTGTCCGTCTCCATCGCGGCAGGCAGCGGGCCCGAACAACAACGCCAACGAGGCCAACGACACCAACAACGCCTTCGCGATCTTGCTCATGTTCATCGGGGTCAACAGGGCCTGCATGCTACCATCCGGAGAAGATGGAGCTGATCGTCATCCTGCTTGGCGAGCTGCTGTTCGCGCCCTTCATCGCCGCGCTGATCCTGGTACTCGAGCTCGTCGCCCTCGCGATCGGTGGGGTCCTGGATCTCATCGGCAGCCGCGTCACCAGTCCCGACATGGAACCACAACCGCCGGCCAGGATGCCGCGGCGGTGGTCGAAGATCCTGCTGGTGTCGGCCGCGGGTCTTGCCCTGGGGACCTTCGGCACCCTGCTGGCGCTGGACCTGTTCTGCTTCGCTGGCACCACGCGGTGGGTGTTGGACCGGGTGGAGAAAGCCACCGGCATCCAGATCGCCTACGACTCCGCCAGCGGCTCGTTGTTTGGCGGACGCCTGAGCCTCGACGGCGTGGCCATCAAGAAGTCCGACGGACCCCGCACCCGATGTGACCTCACCGTCAAGAACGCAGAGGTGCAATTCAGCATCTGGACACTCCTCGACAGCACGATCCGAATCGACTCTCTCGAGCTGAGGGAACTGCATGGCAGCTTCACCCGGCTCGAATCGAACGCCATGCCCCAGGGGCGGCGCGGCCGAAAGGCCTTCCGGATCCAGAAACTGGCCATCGAGGACCTGGATGTGGAGGTCAACGACCGGACCAAGGGCGACAAAGACAAGGACTGCGACAAGACCTATCGCGTGAACGCACCGACCTGGCGCAGCGAGCCCCTGCGCAGTCGCTGGCTGCCGTTCGACATCCTGTTCCACACCAACTGCGTCGGCACCCTCGCAGACGCCGACTTCGAGATCCGGGGCCACCCCGTCGAGGCCGGGCGCGAGACCCGCTGGAAGGCCACCAACCTGCCGGCTTGGTACCTGGCTCGAGAACTCTCCGGGCCCTTCGGACTGATCCAGGAAGGGATGGTGGACATCGAAGTGGACGACCTGTGGCGTCACGACGAGGTCACCGGGATCGACAGTCACTGGCGACTGGTGTTTCACGGCGTACGGGCCGAGGTTCCCGAGGACCTGCCCCTGAAGGAACGGCTCTGGCACAAGGCCTGGGTGAGCGCCCTCAACAAGCTGGGCGGCGGCGTTCCCCTGGAGTTCCGCCTGACCTTCGACGGCTCCAGGCTGACGACCCACGCCTCGCCCGGAGCCAGGGCCGCCTGGGAGGAGGTAGGCGGCGCCTTGGTCAAGAGGCTCCTCGGCATCAAGGTGAAGTGACTCCGGGCCTCCGCCTCTCTTGCACCTCGTACCATCCGAGGCGAGGGTCGAGGCAGTCCATGGGAGCGTATTCGAAATGTACGATCCTTCTGCGGTGTGGCGTCGAGGACCGCCGCGAGGAATGCAGGATCAGCGGCGACATCACCAGCACGTCTCCAGCCAGGCATTCACACGTCACCTGGCAGGTCCCGGCCTTGTGACGGGCTCGTCCGGGTGCGAGGCGACCCAGGCGATGGGTGCCGGGACAGACCTGCAAAGCTCCGTTTTCGGAGCCCGTGTCATCGAGGTGGATCCGGAGCGCCGCCATGGCTGCCAGGACCGCCAAGGGGGGTTCGACATGGTCCACTCCATCCTTCACCGACCAGGGACCGTAGCCGGGCAAGACGGCTTTCCTGTCCACTGCGATCGTCAGGTCCTGGTGCCACGGAACAGGCCAGTTCCATCCTGCTCTCTTGTCGAACAGGATGCTGCGGACCGCCACCAGCCCGTTCGGAACGAGACGCAGCAGGCGTAGGTCAACGGCCAGCTCAGCGAACAGGGGCGAACGTGTGCGCAGGTGCCGCACGCATGCTGAACCTGCTACCGAGCCGACCCTCTCCGCTTCGTCGCGGACCCGCGCCAGCTCGTGCTGCGAAAACACCGCCCGGTGTATCTCGTAGCCATCCCGCTGCAAGGTCGGCATCTCTGCTACCTGCCGTAGACGTGCACGTACCTCTGGGTCCAGATCCCCAACACGCTGAGGATCTCCAGGTCCGCGTAGTGCACCTCGGTCATCCCCGCGCGCTTCATGATGTCTCCGATGGCGTTGCTCTCCCATTCGATCTCGACGTAGTAGCGAATCCGCTTGGTGTCACCCTTGGCGGTCGCGGTCCTGCCGGTGAACACGGGCGTGTTGTCGAGGTTCACGTCCAGGGGGATCGTGATATGGGTGTAGAGCAGCCCCGCCGTGCAACCGCTCATGAGCGGCATGAGAACGAAAAGAAGGAGAAGAGAGATCGCAGCCAGGGAGCGCATTCCGTGCATCCTGCTACTTCCCATAGACGATGGTCGTCTCCCGGAAGTACAGCCCGAACAAGATGATGAAGATCTCCCGGTCCGCGTGCTTCAGCGTCGTGATGCCGCCGTTCCGGGCGGCGGCCTGCATTCCCGCGTCACCCCAGGCCACCAACCCCAGCACGCTCTGGTACTCCGACCGGCCGACCTTGTCGCCGAGATCAGTCTCGTGAAGATCGATGTCCAGCGGGGTCGTGATGTGGGTGAACACACAGCCCGGCAGCACCAGCAACAAGACGGCAGGCAGCAGGATAAACAGACGTCTCATGATCACTGGGGGATCATTAGAACCTGGCTCCCTTCATCGGCCTACCTCCGGTTGAAGAAGTCCTCGAGACTCCTCAAGCGGCTGGCCGTGATTTCCTCCTGGGGGACCGTCACCTCGATTGCTTCCCATTGTCCGGACTGGTTCTTCACCAGCTTGATGGTGCCGGTCACCGACATGCAACCCGACAGGACGAAGGTGAGAACAAGAGCCAACACAAGCATGAGACTGCGCCGCATTCTGGGTTCCTCCGGGACCGTGGTTGGTAGGGGTCAGGGCATGGCTCAGGGTAGGGATGGGCATGATCGACCGCCACGTTCGTGATACAGTGGCGATACTTCCTGAACCTCCAACGGAGAGCCACCATGCAGCACCTCGCGCCGTTCCCGGTCCTCGGAGTTCTCGGATGCCTTGCCCTGACCATCACCTCCCCTGGCCAGGCGACCTGGGTGAAGATGAACCCGAGCAACTCACCCTCCACCCGTACCTATGCCGCGATGGCGTACGATACCGCCCGCCAGCGAACAGTGCTCTTTGGCGGACGGGCCGGCAGCACCTACATGGGTGACACCTGGGAGTGGGACGGCAACAACTGGACCCAGATGAACCCCACCACCTCGCCTCCAGCCCGTCACATCCACACCATGGTGTACGACTGGCTCCGCAAGCGCACGGTGCTCTTTGGCGGCACGAACACCACCGGCCGCCTCGCGGACACCTGGGAGTGGGACGGCAAGAACTGGACGCAGGTCAGCACCTCTGCGGCCCCTCCGGCCCGCGGCGGCCACGCCATGGCCTACAACTTCCTGATCCAGCGCACAGTGGTCCTGGGTGGGACACCGAACGGCGCGTGGAACAGCGTCATGGCGGGAGTCTGGCAGTACGACGGCAAGACCTGGGCCCAGGCCAGCACCACGACGGCGCCAGCGGATCGTGCACAACACGCCATGTGCCACGACCCCGTCCTGCTGCGGACCATGGTTTTCGGGGGCGGTGACAAGAACGCGGTCAGGCTGTCGGATACGTGGGTGTGGGACGGCAAGAGCTGGACACAGCTCAACCCCACGACGTCTCCTCCTGGCAGGGTCTGGCATGCCATGGTGGAGGACAGCGTCCGCAAGCGTGTCGTGCTGTTTGGAGGATCCACCACCAGCTACGTCGCGGACACCTGGGAATGGGACGGGAAGAACTGGGCCAAGATCCAGACCACGAACGCGCCGTCGGCCCGCGGCGCCCATGCCATGGCGTACGACGCCGCACGTCAGCGAACGGTGCTGTTCGGCGGGACCGGCAACCAGAACGAAACCTGGGAGTACGTGGCCAGCATGCCGCTGACGGCCAACGTCAGCACAGTGTCCATCGCCACGGGTGGCACCCAGGTGTTCACGCTGAACGCCGGCAACCAGAACGCCTCACGACTCTACTGGCTCTTCGGCTCGATCACCGGCACGACTCCGGGGGTGACGCTGGGGTCGCCGGTCGGCTCGGTGACCATTCCGCTGGTGCCGGACCTCTACACGAACATCACCATCGCGCTGCCGAACAGCGCGTTCCTGGTCCAGACCAAGGGGGCCCTGAACACCTCGGGCCAGGCCCAGGCCTCCTTCGTCGTGCCGAAGATCACGGACCAGAATGCCATCGGCGTGACCTTCTACCACGCGTACCTGGTGTACGACGCGAGCAACAACTTCTACCTGGCCAGCAACCCGGTGAGCCTGCGGCTGGTGCAGTAGACCAGGTGGAGTAGACCGGCGGACAACGACTACCTGCCGGCCCGGATGGCCAGACCATGCGAGGCTGCAATGCCTCCGTTGCTGCCTGTATCGCTGTTTGCAGCCTGCAGGAAGACCTGAACGCCGACGGTGTCGGAAGAGTCCGGGATACTGACCGGGAGTGACGCCGTGCCCTGCGTGTTCGTGAAACCCAGGATGATGAGCGCGTCATTGAACAGGAAGCAGCCGGACATTCCGATCCCGGTGAGGTCGACCTGCGTCCTCTGGAGGCCAACGAACAGCAGGCCGGGTCCGGTCGCAACGTTCACCATGTCCGCGATGTCGATGTTGACGGTCTTGCCGACGACCGGATCAGCCGAGAGGCTCAGCCGCGGAGACTTGCCGCCGCTCCCGGGACAGCCGAAGCCGTATGCGCCGCTCGCGGCCTGGTCGACCGCGGTGTAGCAGATCGAGCCGTTCCACACCCTGGGGCTGTTCACGGTGCCACCCCAGGGGGTGGTCCTGGAGATCCCCATGGTGAGAGCGATGTCCGCGTTGCTGTAGTTCTGGTTCGAACCCGTGCCGTCAGTGTACCTCGGGCCAGGACTTCCCGACGCGCTCGTGTGGATCAGGTACATCCCGTACTTGCCGGCAGGCAAGAAGAAATCGCTGGTGTCGATCGGGGTCGGGACATCCTGACCCTGCGCCGGGCCGCTCCCGGTGGCGACCTTCACCCACGTGCTGCTGTTGGAATCCGCGCCCACGTAGGTGTTCGGGGTGACGTAGACGTCCAGGGTGATGGCAGAGGTCGCGGCGGCATAGGAGTTGACCGCAAAGGACGTGATCTTGAGGCCCTTCGGGTTCTTGACGTCGACGTCGAACAGGTTGCCCGATCCACTGCTGCTCAACCCATTGTTGGAGACAAACAGGGTCGTGATGCAGGCCTCGCCGACGCTGACGAAGTGTTCGATGGTGAGGCTGTCCTTGTTGCATGGGCCGACGGCGGTGAGCTTCACGTCGAAGGACCCGTTGTTCGTGTAGGTGTAGGTGGGGTTCTGCTCGGTGGAATCGACATTGCCGTCGTTGTCGAAGTCCCATTGCCAAGCGGTCGGGCCGCCGGTGGACTTGTCGGTGAACGTGACCTTGAGGGGAGCGAGGCCGGAGGCGGGGGATGCGGCAAAGTCCGCCTTGACGACGCCAGCGTTGATCAGGTCCTTCCGTCTCCTTGTCGATGGTTGGCGGACCTTGTCGGTAACTGCGAGGTTCGGGCTTAACGTGCCACACGTGTAGGTGTAGGTGGGGTTCTGGGCAGTGGAGTCGACCTTGCTGTCGCCGTCGAAGTCCCAAGCCCAGGACTGGATGCCGCCGGAATCGGAGGTGAAGCTGGTGTCCTGGAACGTGACCTTGAGGTTCTGGCCGCCCTGGATGGGTGAGGCGGTGAATCCGGCAAAGAGACCAACCGGAGGTCCGTAGGTGACCTCCATGATCACGCCGATGTCGGCTTGGATGCTCCCCGTCGTTGCGGTGTGACTGTTCAGGTTGTAGAGGCTGCGGCTCAGGTAGCCAGTGCCACTGGCAGCGGCAAGCGGGATCGTCGTCCCCGTCGCCGGTGTCCATGCAGATCCATCGGAGGCGATGTCGATCAGCAGGTCCTTGTCCTGGGTTGGGTCGTAGAGGAACGGTGAGTTCAATGTAACGTCAACGTAGTACGGACCTGGCACGCCACTGCCGGTGCCCTTGCCCGCGGCGACAGTGACTGGACCCGAGAACACCGTCGTCACGTCGGGCCCGTGGTTCGCGGAGAACGTCGTCGTCAGCGCCTTGTAGTCGACGGCGGCAGTGGACATCTTGATGGTGACACCGCCGAAGGTGCCGCCAGTCCATGCCTTGTTTGTCGGGGCCGTGTCATCGGCCCGCCAGCGCAGGCGGCTGATGAGGATCCTGCCCTTGACAGGTGTGGCCGGAAGGGTGAACGCAAAGCTGTCGTATATGTGCTGAACGCGGGTGCTCGTGGACTTCTGGTCCCAGGGATGAGGGCTGCTGCTGTTGGCAGTGGAGGCCTTGCCCAGGTAGGGGATCACGAGGGTCTGGGTCTGGCCCTGCACCGGCGGGGAGAGGCTCAGGGTGAATGCACAAACCGCTCCCGCGATACACTGAGTTGCTTTCATGGGTCGGATCAACCGCGAGAACTGGGAGGTGAGCTCGGGGGGGAGGGAGGGGGCGCAAGAAGCGAAGGGGCGGAAGCAGCCATCGTAGCGAGAACACACCCCCCCCGCACGTCCGCCGGTGAGCTTGTTGCAATTGCTCCTGGGGCCACGCTCCGTCCCGGGCCTTGGTTACGATCTTCGTAACCCACCAAGAGCCCATGACCCATCCAAGGAACGCCGACAGCGGCAACGGCTACTTCGTCCGGAGGTTGTCGGATGGCAGCGAAGACCGCCTGGTGCGCGAGGAACCGCTGCTGATCCAGGTCGCCGACCACTCGGTGCTGACCATGCGCACCCCGGGGGACGATCTTCACCTCGCGGTGGGGTTCCTGCTCAGCGAGGGGGTCATCGACGCGGCGGCCGACGTCACCGAACACCGTTTCCTGCCCGGCGACACGCAAAAGCTGCGGGCCGACACGATCGTGTTGCACCTTGCCAACGCCGACCGCGTTCGGATCGAGGGACGCCTGACCCGAACCCATGAGATCCGGTCCTCCTGTGGAATCTGCGGCCTGACCGATGCCGACGAGCTGCTGGAGTCCACGACGCCTTTGCTCCCGGGCGTGCCCCAGGTCACCCGGGATCTGTTGCAGCAGTTGCGGCAGCGGTTCGAGGCGAGCCAGTCCCTTTTTCGCGCCACCGGGGCATGTCACGCCGCAGCGGTGTTCGGAGCGGACGGTCGCATCTGGGGCCTGGGGGAGGACGTCGGCCGGCACAACGCCCTGGACAAAGCCATCGGCCACGCTGCTACCGCGGGTCACGACCTGCGCCTTGGCATCGTCTTGTTGTCCGGGCGGGCCGGGTCGGACCTCGTATTCAAGTGCCTGCGCCTGGGGATCCCGGTCATCCTCTCGGTGTCCGCCACTGCCGCGCTGAGCTTCGACCTCTGCCAGGCGGCCGGAGCGACGCTGGTGGGGTTCCTGCGCGCAGACAGGATGAAGGTCTACTGCGACGGCGGGCGCATCTCCTGAACATCATCTCGTGCGGCAGTAGCACGAGGCCTTGATCTCCACATCCGCGTTCACCCAGACCTCTCGAAAGCGCTGGTCCGTGCGCGCGGCCTCTGCGGTCCTGCCACGACGACGCAAGCACTCTGCAAGGCCGTGAAGGGACCAGCCGTTGTCGGCGTGGCGTTGCAGATCCGCGCGATATACGGCCTCGGCTTCTTCGACCTTGCCGGCCTCCAGCAGCAGCGCACCCAGGGCGTGGCGCGTCGGCTGCATCCAGCCCGGCGGCTCCGCATAGGGGAGTGAGTCCTCGATCGTCACGGCCTTCCGCAACGCCGCGAAGGCAGCGTCCTGCTGACCCTGTTTGTACAGGATCTCACCCATCATCATGTGACGGGCCAGGTCCATGAGCGACTCTGCGGTTGCACCCCGGATCTTCTTGTCCTTGGGCACGCGGGCGACGATGTTCTCGAAAGTCTTGGCCTCCTCGAGCGCCTGAGCCACGCGCGCGGTGTTGGCATAGGCCACCGCCCGCGCCTGGTGCCAGAGGGCCAGCGCAATGGAGAACTTCGCCTGGGGGGCCGGCTCCTTCAGGATGTCGTTCCAGAGGCCGAACCGCATCATCACGTGGACGGGAGCGTAGAGAAAGGCCTCGATCGTCCGGGGAAGCCGGTCAAGGTCGTCCTGGGGCAGCTTCGCCACCATTTCCCGTGCCACGCTCAGAGCCCGGTCCCTGGCTCCTTCGAACATGGCCGACCAGATCAGGAAGTGGTGGTTGTGGGCCCGGTAGAAGTGATAGATGGCCTGGGCACCCGCGCTTGCAAAGAAGGCGTCGTCCGCCTTGATCGCCATGGCATTGGTCTCGATCGATCGCTGGTAGTGGCCCGTACGCGTATAGATGTGGGATGGCATGTGCACCAAGTGGCCTGACTCCGGCACCAGCGTCTCGAGACGTCTTGCGGCCAAGAGCCCCCGCTCTGGCCGGGTGGATGCCTCCACGGAGTGGATGTAGAAGTGGTTGGCGCCGGCGTGGTCGGGATGCTGCGCCAGCACCTTCTCCAGGGTAGCAACGGCTTCCGGCGTGTGCGGTCCCCGCTTGCCATCCAAGCGCAGGAGGCGCCACTCCTTCGAGAGGTTCAGCAGGGAGTCGGCAAACAACACGCCGACCTCGGGATCCTCGGGAAAGCGGTGCCACACCTCGCGCATTGCCTCCGCATAGGCTTTGTCGAGGAGCTCCCGGTCCTTGGGTGCCGGATCTGCATACC
>QJVU01000276.1 GCA_003235605.1 Planctomycetota bacterium
AGGACCGCGCGCAGGTCCTTGAGGGTGGCTTCGAATGCCGCTGGGCCCGGCGCGCGGGGTTCTCGCAAGTCCGGCGGGGGCAGCGGCGCGGCCGCCTTCCGCGTTGCCTTCTTGCGGGTCGTGGCTTTCCTGGTCGCCAACCTTCCGATCAGCTGGCCGCCTGCGCGGCCTGGTCCTGGGTCTCTTTCGGCTTCTTGCTCTTGCGCTTGGCCTTGGGCGGCACGAAGGGCTTCGGCTTGCGCTTGCGCTTGCGCTTGCTCGGTGGCCGCGCCGCTCTCTGCGGCAGCTTGCCGCCACTGCGCAGGATCAGGCTGGCGACGGTCTCCGAGGGCTGGGCCCCCACCGCCAGCCAATGAGCCACCCGCTCGCCGTCCAGCTTGAACTGCTCCTCCTTGCGCTTCGCCTTCGGCAGATAGTATCCGAGGGTCTCGATGACCCGACCGTCCCGCGGCTTGCGAGAATCGGTTGCGCAGACCCGGTAGCTCGGATGGTTGAGACGGCCGAAGCGCTTCAAACGGAGCTTGACGACCAAGAGGATCTCCTTGCTCTGAAGACGGAGGAGGTCGAAAGAAAGGGCGGAGATGTAATCACATGGGCACGTCCGGGGCCATGGCCCGGGCCCGAAAATGTAGCCGCTACCGCTTCCTGCCGTCCAGAAAGCCGCGCAGCCCCCCCCGACCTCCTCGCTGCCGTGGCCTGCCGGGTCCGGCGGGGCCGCCGGCGCCGGCATCGCCCAGGCCGGCCAGCACGTCCTGCATGCCCGCCGGCCCCAGGCGCCCCATCTTGGCCATCATCTTCTGCATCATCTTGAACTGCTTGATCAGGTCGTGGACCCCCTGCAGTTCGTTGCCACTCCCCGCGGCGATCCGCCGCCGGCGCTCCATGTCGATGACCTCGGGGTTGCGCCGCTCCTGGTTGGTCATGGACTGGATCATTGCCTCCACGCGATTGAAGCGCCGGTCGTCCAGGTCCACCTCCTTGAGCAGCTGGCCCATGCCCGGCAGCATGCCCAGGATCTTCTTGAACGACCCGAGCTTGCGGATCATGTTCAGCTGTTTCAGGAAGTCCTCGAAGTTGAACTGCCCCCTCTGCATCTTGCGGGCAGCCTTCTCGGCCTCCTTCTCGTCGATGACCTCCTGAGCCTTCTCGACAAGACCGACGACATCGCCCATGCCCAGGATGCGGCCGGCCATTCGCGGCGGGTCGAACTCCTCCAGGTCGTCCACCTTCTCGCCGGTGCCCACGAACAGGATCGGGCGACCGGTCACTGCCTTGACGCTGAGGGCGGCGCCGCCCCGGGCATCACCGTCCACCTTGGTCAACACCACCCCGTGGAGCGGCAGACGGGTGTGGAACTCGAGGGCCGAGTTCACCGCGTCCTGACCGAGCATGGCATCGCAAACCAGCAGCACCCCGTGAGGCCTGGTGCGTTCCTTGATGTCCTGGAGCTCGCGCATCAGGGCATCGTCGATGTGCAACCTGCCGGCAGTGTCCAGGATGACCACGTCACAGAACCTCTGCCTCGCGGCCTCGATGCCGCGGTAGCAAACCTCGGGGGGGCGACCCGAGGTGCCCTCGGCATGCACGGGAATGTCCAGCTGCTTGCCCAGGGTCACGAGTTGCTCCACCGCGGCGGGCCGTTGCAGGTCTGCCGCCACCAGCATCGGCTTGCGTTTCTTCTGTCGCCTCAGCCACAGGGCCAGCTTGGCGCAAGTGGTGGTCTTTCCCGACCCCTGCAGGCCAGCCATCATCAACACCAGCGGCACCGTGTCGGCCTTGGGTAGCGGCGTGGCCTCGCCGCCCAGGAGCGCCGTCAGGGCGTCGTGGAAGATCTTGACGAACTGGTCACCGGGATGGACCGCCCTGATGATCTCGGCGCCCACGGCGCGCTCGCGCACGTCCTTGATCAGGGCCTTGGCGACCTTGAAGTTGACGTCGGCTTCCAGCAACGCCTGGCGGACCGCGCGGATGCCCTCCTCGATGTTCTCCTCGGTGAGGGTCTTCTTGCCGACCAGGGCGCGATAGGCACCCTGCAGCGCGCCGGTGAGGGAGTCGAACATGGGGAAGGTGTAAGGCGCGAGGCGCCGGGCATCAACCGGGCATCAACCGACCATCAACCGGGCATCAACCGACCATCAGCCGGTCGGGCCGAACCGCAGCCGGTGTCAGCCCTCGCGGATCCGCTCGATGTCGGCGCCGATGTGCTGGAACTTCTGCTCGATGCGCTCATAGCCCCGGTCGATGTGGTAGACGCGGCGGACGTCGGTCTGGCCATCGCACACCAGCCCCAGCAGGAGCAGCGATGCGGAAGCTCTCAGGTCCGAGGCCATCACCGGGGCGCCGGCCAAGGCCCTGGTGCCGTGGACGATGGCGCTAGGTCCCTCACGGCGAATCTGGGCGCCCAGGCGCATGAGCTCGGCGGCGTGGATGAACCGCTCCGGGTAGACCTTCTCGGTGATCACGGAGACGCCGTCGGCGATCGCCATCAGCGACATGAACTGCGCTTGGATATCGGTGGGGAAACCCGGATAGGGCAGGGTCGTGACGTCTACCGAAGTGATCCGGTGCTGCTTCCGGGGGATGTTCCGTACCCAGTCCTTGCCGACCTCGTGGCGGGCGCCAGCGGCCTGGAGGCGGTCGAGGACCGCCAGCATGTGCAGCGGCTCCACATGGGACACCATCACGTCGGAGTTCGTCATCATCAGCGCCGTGAGGAACGTACCCGCCTCGATCCGGTCGGGGATGATGGACCACTCGCAGCCCATGAGGGTCTCCACCCCTTCCACGGTCAGCATGTGGCTGCCGATCCCGGAGATCCTGGCGCCGCAGGCGTTGAGGAAGTTGCAAAGGTCTGCGATCTCCGGCTCCACGGCCGCGCTCTCGATGTGGGTCGTGCCGCGACCCAAGGCCGCGGCCATCAGGACATTGGCCGTGCCCAGCACCGTGGACCCAAACGGCCCGCCCAGGAACACGGTGCCGCCGCGCACGGGACCGCTGGCGATCACGTAGCCGTTCTTGCGCTGGATCTCGGCGCCGATCCCTGCCAGCCCCTTGAGGTGCAGATCCACGGGGCGGTGCCCGAACACGCAGCCTCCCGGGTAGCTCACCTCCCCCAGGCCCCGTCGGGCCCAGAGCGGGCCCAGCATCACGAACGAGGCCCGCATGGTGCGGACCAGGTCGTAGGGCGCCCGATAGAAGGTCTTGTCCCTGGCCACCACCTCCAGCTCTCCCGTTGGCGTCCATTCACAACGCATGCCGACCCGCTCGAGGATCCGACACATGTTGTCGATGTCTTTGAGACGGGGGACATTGCGCAACAGCACTGGCCCGTCCACCATCAGCGTCGCAGCCAGAATGGGCAGCGCGGCGTTCTTGCTGCCGGAGATCTTGACGGTACCGCGAAGTTCCCGCCCGCCCTTGATGCGGATGCGATCCACGTATTAACCCCTCCCAGAGTTGTTGCGG
>QJVU01000274.1 GCA_003235605.1 Planctomycetota bacterium
CCGGCAAGCCACCGGCGCTGGACGTGCGCCTCTACGCGGACCAGACCCACTCCATCCAGTTCGATGCACCGGACCGCCTGGTGCGGGACATGTGTCGGTGGCTGCAACCCCGTGTTGTGTCGCAATGAAGATCAAGAAGCTCGAGATTCTCGTCGCCGAAGTTCCGCTGCGCATGGCCGTTCACCATGCGCTTGCAGAGCGCACCGTGGCCCACAACATCCTGGTGCGCGTCGAGGACGACGATGGTCTCGTCGGTTTCGGCGAGTGCTGCCCCCGGGAATACGTCACCGGAGAGACTGCGCAGACCGTGACGAGAGACCTCCGGATGACCCTGGTCCCGGCGCTCTTGGCACGCGAGCCCACCGAGGATCGGATTGCGGATGTCCTCCAGTCCATGCTGGAGGATGTCCCCCGCAACCAGCAGGCGGCCTTCTGTGCCCTCGAGCTCGCCGTGCTGGACCTCTGGGGACGGCGGCGCAACGCCAGCGCCGGGGACCTCCTCGGCCCGGTCGTGGTACCGGAGGTGACCTACAGTGGCGTCCTGGCCAGCGAAGAACCCGCTGCCGTCAAGGAGTACTGCATGCTGATGAAGAAGATGCAGGCCCAGGTCGTGAAGGTGAAGGTCGGCACCGACCTGGACAAGAACCGCCATCTCCTGGGCATCACCAGGGAGATCCTGGGCCCTGAGACGCGGCTCCGGATCGATGCCAACTGTGGCTGGACCGGTGCCGAGGGCGTCCGGCAGCTGGAGGGCCTGACAGACTTCGAGTTGGAGGGGGTCGAGCAGCCGGTGCCTGCGGACGACTTCGCGGGCCTGCGCATGATCACCGCCGCGAAACTGGTCCCGGTGTCCGTGGACGAGTCGCTCTGCTCCCTCGAGGATGCCGAGCGCCTCATTGCCGAGAAGGCCTGCAACGTGTTCAACCTGCGGGTCTCCAAGTGCGGTGGTCTCCTGGCCACGAAGCGGCTCTATGACCGGGCCAGGGAGGCCGGCCTCGATTGTCAGCTCGGTGCCCAGGTTGGCGAGATGGGTTTCCTTTCTGCGGCCGGCCGACACGTGGCGACCCGTTGCCCGGGCCTGCTCTGGTTCGAGGGTTCCTACGGCGGGCTGCTTCTGGAACACGACGTGGTGGAGCCGGACATCACCATCGGTCCGGGCGGCAAGGCGCGGGCGCTGACCGGGCCCGGCCTCGGTGTCACGCCGTCCTCAGCCCTCGAGCCCTGCATTCAGGAACGGATCAAGGTCGTCTAGTCGAGCATGAAGCCAGCAAGGAGTCACACAATGACCTTCACCAGCTTCATCATCCGGACCGTGACGCGGCACGCGGCGCGGCGCTTCGATCGAGCGGCGGCCAACCCCGTGGAAGCCCAGACCCGCTGGCTGCTGAAGCGGCTGGCGGTCAACGCGAATACCGAGTACGGCAAGCGCTACGGGTTTGCGTCGATCCGCACGCTCGAGGACTACGCCAAAGCGGTCCCCGTGGTGGGCTACGAGGACATCTCCGCGGACATGCGCCGTGTGACCGAGGGTGCGCGCGATGTCTTCACCGCCGAGGACCCGCTGATGTTCGCCCAGACCAGCGGCACCACCGGCAATCCGAAGTTCATCCCGGTTACGCCGACCTGCCAGGGCAAAGAACACCAGGACGTGTCACGGACCTGGCTCTACCACCTGCAGGCGACCCACGGCGACATGTTCGGCGGCAAGATCGTCTCCCTGGTGTCCCCGGCGGTGGAGGGCCACACGCCGTGCGGAAAGCCGTATGGATCCACGTCGGGCGAGATGTATCAGAAGATGCCGCGCATGGTGCGAGGGTGCTACGCGATCCCCTACGAGGTGTTCGAGATCGCCGACTACCAGGCGAAGTACTACGCGATCATGCGGATCGCTCTCAACGAGAGGGTTCGCGCCATCGTGACTGCCAACCCGTCCTCGATCCTGAAGATGTGCGAAAAGGCCAACGAGCACGGCGAGCGCATCATCGAGGACATCCACAACGGCACGCTCAGCAGGGAGATGCAGATCGAGCCGGAGATCCGCGCTGTCGTGGAACGTCGACTGCGGAAGGACCCGGAGCGCGCCCGCTTTCTGGAAGAGATGCGGCGCAAGCGGAACGGCCGGCTGCTGCCCGCCGACTACTGGCAGGAGTTCCGGGTGGTTGGCTGCTGGAAGGGCGGCACCGTGGGCCGCTACGTCGAGAAGTTCCCGGAGTGGTTCGACCCCGACGGCACAAGACGCTTGCCGGTTCGGGACCTGGGATACCTCGCCAGCGAGCTGCGCGGCTCGGTGCCGCTTTCGGACGACGGCAGCAAGGGAGTCCTGACCGTCGGCTCGAACTACTTCGAGTTCGTCGACATGGCGGAGCTGGAGGCGAAGCCCAAGGAACCGTCGGCCTGGACCTTCCGGCACGTCGGCCAGCTCGAGCAGGGACATTCCTACTACCTCTTCGCGACCACCACCGGCGGCCTCTACCGGTATGACATCAACGATGTCATACAGGTGGTGGGGAAGTACCTCGACACGCCGGAGATCGTGTTCCTGCGCAAGGGTCGCGGCATGACCAACCTGACCGGGGAGAAGGTCTCGGTGAACCAGGTCATCGACAGCTTCCACGAGGCGGCGAAGGAGACCGGCACGGAACCGGAGCACTTCAAGGCCGAGGCGGACCCTTCCGCCAGCCGCTACGTGTTCCGGGTCGAGTTCGCACGACCGGTCAACTCGGAGCGCCAGGGGGCGTTCCTTGTCAGCGTCGACCGTTGCCTGCGGCGGATCAACCTCGAGTACGAAGCGAAGCGCAAGTCGCTGCGGCTCAACGATCCGGTGCTGCACGTGATGCGGGAGGGCTGGTACGAGCGCAGCCGCAAGGCGCAGGCGGCGGCAGGCAAGCGCGTGTTCCAGTCCAAGACCGAGGTTCTGAGCGCGGTCAAGCTGGCCACCATGGCAGTGCAGAACGAGTTGGAGAACGTCGTGGAGATGTCGGGGCAGAAGCAGAACGACTAGGCCGGAAGGTGAGCCCGTCGGTTCACCTGCGACCGTCTGCAACGCGAGCGCGCTTCACCTCTGCGTAGGACCCTTGTTGCTCCTGGGCACAGGATCTTGCCAGCGCCACGAGCATCAACGCGCTCTGTACATGATCCTTGCGAAAACCGTAGACGTGGTTGTTGCGGCCCAGGAACACGGCCCGCAGGTGATAGTCGTCGTTGCCAGCGAGAAACGTGGCCAGCGCCCGGGCGCCCTGCCTCGCGCGGTCGAGGCTGGCGTGGGAATCTCCAGCTACCGCGGGATCGCGGATGGCACGGGCAAGGCGGCTCCGGTCGATTGCGACAAGACGCCCGTGGCTGTCCCCGCGCAACATCTCGAGGTCCAGCGTTTCATAGGCGTTGAACATGACCACCGCGGGATGTCCGGTCCTGGCAACGATATCAGGCATCGAGACGCCGTCGCGGGCGAACCTGGCGTCGTTG
>QJVU01000512.1 GCA_003235605.1 Planctomycetota bacterium
ACGGACCATGGAACTGCGCGAAGAGGATCTGGCCCGCCTGGCCCGCGAGGCACTGCGGGAGGATCTCGGTGGGGGGACCAGCCTCAGGGGCGACATCACCGCGCAGCTGGTCGTGGCCCCAGGCCAGCCAGCTCGTGGCCAGATCATCTGCCGACAACGGGGGGTCGTGGCTGGGACGGAGATGGCCAAGCGCTGCTTTCTGGAGTTGGATGGGGAGGCGCACTTCGAGACCGAGGTACCCGAGGGCAGCGAGGTTGCCCCGGGGGGGCTCGTGCTGGAGGTGCACGGGGACGCGCAAGTCCTCCTGGCAGCGGAACGCACCGCATTGAACTTCCTGCAGCGGCTGTCCGGGGTCGCGACCCGGACCCGAGACTTTGTGGCGGCGGTGGCAGCCGCCGCCGGCCGCGCTCCGTGGATCATGAACACCCGCAAGACCACGCCGATGTTGCGGGACCTGGAGAGGTGTGCCGTGGTAGCGGGCGGCGGCGTCAGCCACAGGCGGGGCCTCTTCGATCAGGTCCTGCTGAAGGAAAACCACTTCGCTCTGGCGAAAGGTAGCTATGAAGACACGGTGCGTGCAGCCGCAAGGGGTGCCCGGGACCCGGTGATCGCGGAGGCTCGAACCTTGGACGAGGCGTTGGCGGCTGTCCGTGGCGGGGCGGCTGTGGTCATGCTCGACAACCTGGGACCCGGGGAGGGGCTCAGGGCGGTGGTCGCGGCGGTCCGGAAGACTGCTGCAGACCTGGGCTGCGATGTGCTGATCGAAGCTTCGGGAGGGGTTAACCTGGACAATGTCCGGGCCTACGCGGAGGCTGGTGTAGATCGCATCTCCGTGGGTGAGCTGACCCACTCGGCGCCCGCCCTGGATTTCTCGATGCTGATCACCGACCGACGCGCACCTTGAAGAACGAACTGGACTTCCGCTTTCCCGCTCAGCCGGACCATTTGCGCGTCTTGCGCAACATGTTGAGGCAAGGTCTGGTCGCGATGGAGGTGCCCCACGACGCGATCCAGCGGGTGTTGCTGGTGATGGACGAGATCGTGAGCAACGCGATCGAGCACGGAGCAGGCTACCGTCGGGGAGAGAGACCACTGCGGGCGCGGGTGCAGGTGGTGGACGGTGGCCGCCTGTTCCTGCAGTTCCACGATGAGGACATGCCTGCGGAGGTCCTGGATGAGGTCTCCTGGGAGATCCTGAATGGTAGCTGTGTACCGGTAGCGGAGCTGGAACGGGGACGTGGGTTGTTCCTGATCCGGGAACTGCTTTCGGAGGTGCAGGTGCAGGAGCTCAGCGGCGGCGGCATGTTGCTGGAGGGCTTCTTGCGGGACTAGGGGGTCTCTCGAGCTGAAACAGCTGCGTTGGATCCTGGATGGCTACGGTGCCCTGCCGCGGTGGTTGCGGGTTCTCCTGGCGGTCGTTTGGATGGCTGTGCTGTGGTGGCTGACGGACCGACCCGCCTGGGATCTGCCCGTGCTGTCCGAACATCCGGTGCTCGCGAACGGTGCCCACGTGGTGGCCTTCGGCATCCTGGCGGCTTTGCTCTTCCTGGCCGGGGGCGGCACGCTCTTGGAGCGGTCTCTGTGGTCAGTGGGTCTCACTGCGGTCTGGGGCGTGTTGACCGAGCTCAACCAGGCCTACGGCGCCAGCGGGCGCAAGGGCGACCCATGGGACGTCGTTTCCGACGTCGTCGGCGGTGTGATGTTCACCTGCGCCCTGGTGTGGGCACAAGGTGGCAGCGGCAGGGTGCTCTGGCTTGCCATGGCCATGTTGCCCACGGCGGTGGTCGCCGCCGCCATGGCAGCCTGAATGGCAGCTAGGCAATCGTGCGCGCACCCAGGACACCTGGGTTGTCCCGAGAGGACATCCAAAGGCCAGAAACGGCCATAAGTCCGTGCCCTGAAGGATGGCACGGTCTTCGCACAGGGCCCCCGAAGCCAATAAGAGGCGCTCAGACATGAACATCCAAAGACTCCTTCTCATCGGTGCCGTCCTGTTGGGGACGGCCGTTCCCGCTGTCGCCCAGATCGGGTTCCGGGTGTCCTTCGGGGGTCACCATCACGGACGCAGCTTCCAGGTATCCCTCGGCTCGGGGAGCTACCGGGCCCACCACAGCCACCACTCCGTCCAGTGCGTGGACACGTGGGTTCGGGTGTGGGTGCCCGGTTGTGAGCGCCGGGTCTACGTTCCCGCACGCTATGGCTACCGACGTGATGCCTGTGGCCACCGTGTGCGCTACTGCATTGCCCCGGCCCACTACAGGCTCGTTCGGGAGCCGGGGAGGTGGGAGTACCGACGGCAGTCGGTGGTCGGTCGCTAGCAGACGAGACCGGGTTACCCAATTCCCAACGCTCACGGTAAAAGAGGTGCATGGACCGCGGTGAGCGCTTCCAGCACCCCCTGATCGAGCGCTATGCGGGGCGAGAAATGGCAAGGCTGTTCTCGCCCCGCTCGCGTCACGGCATCTGGCGCGAGCTGTGGATTGCCCTGGCCCGGGCACAGATGGAGCTGGGGCTCCCGATTACCGATGAACAGGTCGTGGAGCTCTCCAGGAACCGGGACAAGTTCGATTGGCAGCGGGCCGATGCACTGGAGGCCGAGCTCCGCCATGACGTGATGGCCCACGTCCGCCTGTTCGGCGAGGTGGCGCCTTTGGCCAGGGGAATCATCCATCTGGGGGCGACGAGCTGCTTCGTCACCGACAACGCTGACCTCGTCCTCTGGCGCCAGGGGTTGAAGCTCGTCGAGGGGCGGCTGGCTCGGGTCATCGCTGCAATGGCGGCGTTCGCCAGGGAGCACCGCGACAGGGCTTGTCTGGGCTATACGCATTTCCAGGCAGCCCAGCCTGTCACGGTCGGAAAACGGGCATGTCTGTGGATCCAGGACCTGCTCATGGACCTGGACGAGGTCCAGCGCATCGCTGGCTGGCTGCCGTTCCGGGGCGTCAAGGGGACCACTGGCACCCAGGCCTCCTTTCTATCCCTGTTCGACGGCGATCACGACAAGGTGCGAGAGCTGGAGGCCAAGGTGTGCAAGATGCTCGGGTTCAGCCGCAGTGTGGCGGTAAGCGGGCAGACGTACTCGCGCAAGATCGACTGGACGATCCACCAGGCGCTATCGGGCGTCGCCCAGACAGCGGCCAAGTTCGCGACCGACGTGCGCTTGCTGTCCCACGAGGGCGAGGTCGAGGAGCCGGGAGAACCGCAGCAGGTGGGTTCTTCGGCGATGGCCTACAAGAAGAATCCGATGCGCTGCGAGCGCATCACGTCTCTGGCTCGCTATGTGATCGAGGCTGCCACCAGTTCGGCTCAGACCGCTGCGACGCAGTGGTTGGAGCGAAGCCTGGATGATTCCGCCATCCGCCGAATCGCGATCCCCGAGAGCTTTCTGGCCGTGGATGCCATCCTGATACTGGTGGAGAATGTGGCCCGCGGGCTGGTCGTCCACGAGAAG
>QJVU01000644.1 GCA_003235605.1 Planctomycetota bacterium
GAGGATGTTGCGCCAGCTCCAGGTCGGCGGTCACACCGGCAGCCGTGGCGTTGGCGGTGGCCGAGGCCACTGATCGTGGATCGCGGTCGCTGCCGTGGATCTCGAAGGGCAAGCGGGACAGGGCGTGTCGCTCTGACTCGGCCTTGACCTCCGCCCAGAGCTCCTTGTCGAAGTCCTTGGCCTTTTCGAAGGCGAAGCTCCGCAGCCGCCCAGGCGCCAGCTTCCGGGCGAGGGTGGCGGCCTCGATGACGATGGCTCCGGACCCCATCATCGGATCGAACAGGGGGCTTGCGCCGTCCCAGCCCGAAACCAGGACCAGAGCCCGGGCCAGATCCTCCCTGAGCGGGGCCTTGCCCACATGTAGGCGCCAGCCTCGGCGGTGCAGGGGCGCTCCCGAGGTGTCGACGGAGAGGTTGAGGTGATCCTCGAACATGCGCGCCCGCACCAGGAACGCGTCCTCCTTGGGGGAGACCGCGGGTACGGGTGCGCCAAGACGCTCACCGATGCCCTGCAAGACACGCTCCGCGACGGCACCGGTGTGGTAGAGGCGAGAGCGCTTGCAGACGGCCTTCACCCGCACCGGCTGTCCCGGCTCCAGCCAGTTGTCCCAAGGTACCCGTGCCGCCTTGCGAGTCAGCTCCCCCAGGCTGCGGGCGCTGAACCGTTCCGCCCGCATGAGCACCTGGGAGGCGAGGCCGAGCTCCAGGTTCGCCCGGTAGATGTCTCGCTTGCTGGCGCGGAATTCGACCCCGCCCCCGGTGGCAACCAGGTGTTGGATGCCCAGGGCCTCGAGCTCGCTCCGGAGCATGGGCTCGAGGCCCGGCAGGCAGACCGCGAAGCAGTCCAGGTCGTCAGACATCGGGGCTCAGCCTAGCGCCGGACCTTCCGGGGGCAGGACATTTTTTGTTTGTCTCGGGGCGCACGGAATCGGCTTCGCCGACGTATCAGCCGCCCCCGAGGAGGCCGGCCTTCCAGGCTGCTTGCCTTTTTGCTGCCGGCGCTGTTGACTCTCGGGGCTCGTTCCGGCGTCCCTGGTGCCGGTCCACTGGCGGGCGATACTCGCCTGCCGCCCTTCCAACCCGTCGCAAGGCTGCACCGACAAAGAAGCACAAAGAAAGCACGGAGTCCCACTGTGAACACCAAATACAAGTCCCTGGGTATCGCCCTCCTCTCGGGAGCGATCCTGACCACGGGCCTGGTCGCCCAGAAGAGCCAGGAAGAGCTGGTTGCGTTGCGCGAGAAGAAGCTCGCCTCCGAGTTCCTCCAGAAGGCCAAATGGATGACCGACTACGACAAGGCGCGTGCCGAAGCGAAAACGTCGAAGAAGGTCATCTTTGCCTACTTCACCCGCTCCTACGCTCCTTGAGGCCCTTGCACCCACCTGGAGAACGGTGCGTTCTCCGATGACTCGCTCAAGGACTTCGCCAAGGAAGTGGTCTTGTTCTGCCACAACACCAGCCAGGTAGAGGACGAGCCCTACCCCAAGCTGCTCAGCGAAAAAGGCGGAAGGGGATTCCCCTATGTGGCGTTCCTCGATGCCGAAGGTGAGGTGATCACGCCGCAAGGCTACGACAAGCTCACCGTCAAGGGGTTCCACGAGACCCTGGCCAAGGTCAACGATTTCATCCGCCTCGAGAAGCTCGCCCAGGACGGCGACAAGAGCGCGGAAACACCCCTGTTCATCGCCAAGGTCAAGCTGGGCCGTTTCAACTTTGCCGAGGCCTCGAAGCAGCGGAAGAAACTCCCCAGTGAGTCCGTGGCCCAGAAGAAGGAGATCGACAGCCTGCTGTTCGATCTGCACCTCGACGCAATCCTGGGCAAGTTGAACCGCCGCGACCCGGATTCCTTCGGCACAGTGAAGGACGAACTCCTGGCGTTGAAGAAGGGGAAGGTCACCAAGGAACAGGCCGAGAGGATCGAAGAGCACCTGATCGGGCTCGAAGTCAACCAGGTCCTCGGCAAGATCGACCGTCGGGATCCAGGTACGATGGATGCAGCGGTCGAGAGTCTCCTGGCCATGCGCAAGGCCGGTCGGGTTCCGAAGTCCGGCGGAGCTGCAGGCAACTTCTGGATCATCCTCATGAACCACGCCTTCAAGGAGAAAAACGCCGAGCTGGCGGAGGAAGCGTTCAACGCGATCAAGAAGGCCTACGGCAAGAACATCCGCAAGGCGTGGGTTGACACGACTCAGGAACGGTTGGCGAAGCTCAAGGAGGAAGCCAAGGACAACGACGAAGCCAAGGACAAGGACAAGGACAAGTAACCTGTTCTGGCGGCGACTCCTCTTGCCGGCCCCGACTTCTCCGGGGCCGGTTGCACGTACGCCCGGGCTCTGGGATACAAGAGGCCCGTGGCGGTAGTCTGCATCGTGGCCGGGTGCTTCTGGCTGTTCATGTCCCTGCTCAGCCTTTGGGGACTGCGGGAGTTCCGGCGTCTGCCGCCCCTCGACAACGACCCCGCCCACGACCTCTCCGATGTCCTGGTGTCGGTGATCGTTCCCGCCCGGAACGAGGAAGCCCGCATCCAGGAGACACTGCGTCGCCTCCTGGAGCAACGTGGCGCCGGGATCCGGACCGAGGTCATCGCCATTGACGACCGCTCCAGCGACAGCACGCCTGAGATCCTCGACCGCCTGCAGCAACAACACCCCCAGCTCACGGTCCTTCACGTCAAGGAGCTGCCTCCCGGATGGCTGGGCAAGTGTCACGCTTGCCACCTGGGGGAACGACTTGCCAGGGGAGACTGGCTGCTGTTCGTGGATGCCGACTCCCACATCCGGCCGGACGTGGTGGCACGGGCGGTGCAGGTTGCCCGCCAACAGCAGGTTTCACACCTCTGCCTGGCGCCAGGCTTTCGGGACTGCAACCTCTCCGGGAAGGTGACCCTGGTCCTGGCCTCGGTAAGCCTGTCCCAGGGGGCGTTGGGGATGAACCGGGACTGGCCCGGTGTCTCCTTCGGGGTGGGTGCGTTCAACATGGCAAGACGAGGAGCACTCGAGGAGCTGGGTGGATACGAGGCGCTGCGGATGGAGGTAGTGGACGACGTGGGCCTCGGGGCCGGCATCAAGCGCCTGGGCCATCGCAGCCGGATCTACAGCGCCTTTCAGGACGTGGAGGTGCACTGGGGACACAGCGCCACCAACTTCATCCAGGTGATGGAAAAGAACCACTTTGCGGTGCTTGGCTACCGCACCAGGTTGGCTCTGGTCCTGGCCACCGTGGTGATGCTGGCCTGGCTGGCAGGGTTCAGCGGCTGGTTTGCAGGCATGGGCCTCTTCAGCCTCGTGGTGCCATCGGCCTTGCTGGCCCGCCGCCACGGCTGGCCAATGAGGATCGTGCTGCTCGTGCCGGTGTTCGTGCCTGTCCTGGCATGGGCCATGACCAACTCCACTCTTACGACGCTTCGCCAGGGCGGCGTGCGCTGGCGGGACACGTTCTACTCC
>QJVU01000184.1 GCA_003235605.1 Planctomycetota bacterium
GTCGGTGGTATAGGCGACGCCGTCCACCCACTCCGAGGCGTTCTTGTTCTTCGTTCGCTTCTGGGCGACAGCATCAGCGGCCAGAAGGCAAGAGAGCACAGCGGTACTGCAGGCGAGCGTCCTGAGCATCGTTCGCATCGTTCTTGGTGTTCCCGGCGAGATCCTACCTCGCTGCCCGCGGTGACGCCACCGCCAGGACGCCTTGGCCGGACCCTTTGGCCATACCCGCGATACGATGGCGCCACCCCTACCGCTGGTGTCGTGAAGCCCAATACCCTGTTCCTGTCCCTGTTGCTCCTGTCGGGTACCGCGCTCGAGGCCCAGCGCGTGCTCGTGCTCACTCCTGAGAGCTTCAGGCCAGCGCTCGAGCGGTGGCAACGCCACCGCGAGGAACAGGGTTTCAAGGTGACCGTCCAGAGCCCTGGCTCGGAGGTCGACGTGAAAGGGTTCGCGTACATGCTCCTGCTCGGCGATGTCGAGCAGGTGCCGTGCCGCTTCCGACCGGGGGAGATCATCAAGCGCTGGGAACGCAATCCTCGCATTGCCAACGACACCGAGACAGCCGACCTGGACGGCGATGGCCTCCCCGATCTCGCAGTGGGCAGGCTGCCGGCGCGCAGCCGCGAAGCCGCCGCGGCCCTCCTGGCCAAGGTGCTCGCTTACGAGAAGGACACCGATTTCTCGAGCTGGCGCCGCCGGGTCAACGTGATCGCCGGAGTCGGCGGGTTCGGCAAAGTTCAGGATTGGGCGATCGAGCGGGTGGCGACGCGGCTGCTGACAAACAACGTCCCCCTCCAATTCGAGCTCCACGTCACCTACTGCAACCCCAAGTCGGCATTCTGCCCGCCACCAGAGGAGGTCGCGGCAACTGCCCTCCAGCGTTTCAACGAAGGTGCACTGATCGTGACCTACCTGGGCCACGGCAACCGAATGTCCTTGGACACGCTGCGCTTCCAGGATCGTCGCTATCGGATCTTCGGCTGGAAGGACGTCGGGCAGCTGAGCGCGCGTCATGGCTCCCCCATCGCCGTGCTGATCGCCTGCTCCACGGGTCACCTGGACGGCCCGGACTGCCTCGCAGAGTTGATGCTGCGACAACCAAAGGGCCCCGTAGCAGTCATCGCCTCTTCCCGGGTGTCGATGCCATATGGCAACGGGATCTTTGCCAAGGAAGACGCGCTGATGAGAGCCAAGCGCCGCCTGGTGCACGCCGCCAAGGACGACGCCGACCGCGGGTTCATCGAGATGCTCGCGACGCCGTACCAGCCCGATCCGAAGCTGCGTGCCAAGGAGCGCGCAGAGCACGCCTACCTCTACAATCTGTTCGGCGATCCGACCATGAGGGTTGCGCTTCCCGCCAGTGCCCGCATCGATGCCTCCCGCAGCGGCGACAAGCTGAATGTCACGGGCCACTCGCAGGTGGATGGCGAGGCGTTGATCGAGGTGGTCTCCCGGCGAACTCCCGACCGGCCGCCTCGTACCGGCGACACGACCGAGGCCTTCCGCAAGGCCTACGAGGGTGCCAACCATAGGCAGGTGGCGAGCACCGCCGTGCGGACCAAGGCCGGATCGTTCCAGGCCAGCCTCGCCCTCCCTGCCAGGGGAAAGTACATCCTGCGGGTGTTCGTGAGCGGCGAGAACGGGACTGCCGCTGGCGCGACCAGGGTCGTCGTGAAATAGCCTGCCTGGGCCGATACCCCGCTTCAAGCCCGGGCCGGAGAGCTACCTGACCTTGCCCTGCTTCTCCTGCTTGCCCTTCTTCTCCTGCTTGCCCTGCTTCTCCTGCTTCTGCCGCCTCTGCCGCGGCTCCTGCATCTCCCGCTTGTCCTCTTTCTCCCCCCGGTCCTGCTTGTCGCGCTTCTCCTTCGCCTCGCGGAAGATCTCCAGGCGCCGTCTGATGCCGGCGCTGGCGTTGCCCCCGGAAGCCGCCACTGCCCGCTCCTGGTACTCGAGGGCCTCGTCCAGCATGCCGTTGTAGTACAGCGCCAGGGCGATGGTATCGAGGGGTGCCGAAGAGTTGGACTCCTGCATCAGCTGCCGCGCCGCCTGCAGCACGAGGGACAGGTACTTGCCTTCGGTAGCGCGTCGCGTCATCAGGTACCACAGCCAATTGTTCAGACCCTGGCTCTTGGATCCCTCTTCGATGATCTTCTTGCCGAGCTCGTGGGCGGCCTTCTTGTTCCCCTCGAAGTCGTGGAGGATCTGGTACTCGAGCATCGAGACCTCCAGGTTGCGTTGGGTCGACTGGAGCGCCCTGTCCAGGGCCTGGCGGGCCATGTGCCCGAGGGGCTTGCCCTGCGCCATCTCGCAGATCCCGCGCGCCAGGACAAGGAGATCTTCGGCGCTGCCGCTCAGGTCCTCGACAATGTCGCGATTGGTGGCGAGAGCCTCCTTGAACTTGCCACACCCCGCCAGGGCACGCAGGTGGGCCACGCGGACAGAGGCGACCTTGCGGGCATCCGGGACCACGGGGACCAGGGCCATGAGCGCCAGCTGGTACTCGTAGACCCTGGGCCTCACGTAGAGGGCGAGGTTGATGAAGTCGCCCAGCGCCATGGGACTCGAGGCCAGGTCCTTCGTCGCCTGGACCGCGGCCCGGGTCGCGAGCGCGCGGTCCCCCTTGATCTCGAGAAGAGCCAGGTACTTGAGGGCATGCCCGCCATGATGTTGCTTGTTCTTGGCGATCAGGCGGTCCGCGATCTCGACCACGTCCCGCCAGCGCCCGGCCATCCAGAGCTCCTCGACCCCAGCAGCCTCGTCTTGCAGACCGAGGTACGCACAGACCTGGTTGCCGCTGACTTCGGCGGCCTCGACGAGCACCCGGGACCTGGAGGCTGCATCCTGGGCCGAAATCACGTCCTGGGGCGAAACCGCGTCCTGGGCCGAGGCCGCGCCTGGCTGCAAGAGCGCGCCCAGCAAGACCACGGAACACCAGATCGTCC
Source organism: Planctomycetota bacterium (assembly GCA_003235605.1). The sequence goes on from QJVU01000184.1 coordinate 2,943, forward strand.
TGAGACCTGCCATGCTATCTCCTCGGAAGTGACCGGTCGCCTGAGGATACACGACGCCTGAGCAAGAACCGGGTTGCGGCGCCAGGCCAGCGGAACAGAATCGCCTGCAATGAACCACAAACCGGGGGACGATCGGGACTACCGGCGGATCGAAGCAGCCATCCGTTTTCTCAAGGAGCGCTACCGCTCGCAGCCGGCCCTCGACGTGGTTGCGGAACACGTGGGCCTGAGCAGCTTCCACTTCCACCGCCTTTTCCGCCGCTGGGCGGGAGTGAGTCCCAAGCGCTGGCTCCAACACCTCACCGCACGCCACGCGCGCAGCCTGCTGCGGGACTCGGCCAGCGTGCTGGAGACCACGTTCGCAACGGGGCTCTCCAGCCCGGGGCGTCTGCACGACCTCCTGGTCGCCGTGGAGGCCATGACCCCCGGCGAGGTCCAGGGCCACGGCCGGGGTCTCGACCTCCACTTCGGCGTTCATCCGAGCCCCTTCGGCTCCTGCTTCGTGGCGTGCACACCCCGTGGGATCTGCAACCTGGAGTTCGTGGACTCCAAAGTGGAACCTGGCCGCGGGGAACCGGGCGTCGTGGACAGCTTCGCCGCCCGCTGGCCGGAAGCAAGCCTCCGGGAGGACCCGGGCGCCACGCGCCTGCTGGTGGAGAAGATCTTCGGGAACCCGTCCGGGCCGGAGCCGCGGTTCTTTCCCCTGCACGTGCGTGGCACGAACTTCCAGTTGCAGGTCTGGCGCGCTCTGCTGCGGATCCCGCCGGGCAGCGTGACCTCGTACCAGAGGTTGGCCCAGAGCCTCGGCCATCCCACGGCAACGAGGGCGCTGGCCAGCGCCATCGCCCAAAACCCGGTGGCCTATCTGATTCCCTGCCACCGGGTGCTTCGGTCCACGGGGGCAATCGGTGAGTACCGGTGGGGGTCCGTGCGGAAGCAGGCGATCCTGGCCCGGGAGGCCGCTGTCCACGGCGCCGTCGAAACGACCGAAACGATCGAAACGGACGTTTGAGCGCGACGAGGCTCGACCTTAACCAGGATTCAGGGTCCGTTCAGTTCACCCCGTCGGCGGGAGACCGTATCACGAGAGACCGCGGAGCAGCCTGATGCGTATTCTGGTCGTCGAGGACGAAGCCAAGATCGCCAGGGCCCTCAAGGAGGGGCTCGAGGCGGAACACTACGATGTCGTCGTGGCTGCTACCGGCGAGGAGGGGTTCTACCGCCTGAGCTCCGAGACCTTCGACCTCGTCGTGCTGGACCTGATGCTCCCCGGCCGGGACGGCCTCGAGATCCTCACCACACTGCGGAGCCGCAGCCTCGAAACCCCGGTGCTGATCCTCACCGCCAGAGACGCGGTGGAAGACAGGGTGAAGGGTCTGAACTGTGGCGCAGACGACTACCTGGTGAAGCCGTTTGCGTTTCCGGAGCTCTTGGCACGCATCCGTGCCTTGTTTCGGCGCGGCCGCACCGACCAGGTTCTGCGCCTGCAGGTCAAGGACCTCGAGATGGACCTGGTGACCCGCAGGGTTGTGCGCGGTGAGCGGACCCTTGACCTGACCGAACGGGAGTTCGAGCTGCTGGAGTACCTGCTCCGGCACAAGGATCAGGTCGTGTCCCGGGAGATGCTGGC
>QJVU01000250.1 GCA_003235605.1 Planctomycetota bacterium
ACGGCACCGGGTGCGCCCGGTGCTCGATGCCCATGGCCTGGAGCAGGGCGATGCTTTCGACGATGTGCTGCTCCAGGTCGCCCGGGACCTCAGCCGCAAGATCGCCGCGGACGGCGAAGGCGCCACCCGCCTGGTGACGGTCCAGGTCCGCGGCGCCATCAGCGCTGCGGAAGCCTCCCACGTCGGTCGGTTCATAGCCACCAGCCCTCTGGTCAAGACCGCCCTCCACGGTGGCGACCCAAACTGGGGGCGGATCCTGTCCGCTGCTTGCACCGCCGGCGTGGCCCTCCACTTCGAGAAGTTGCGGGTCTGGATCGGAGAGGCAGACCTCTACTCGCACGGCGAGCCCCATACCCAAAACGAGACCGTCGCCGCGCACCACCTCCGGGACAACAAGCAGGTGGTCATCGGAGTCGACCTGGGGGCCGGACCTTACGACGCCGACATCTGGACCTGCGACCTGAGCGCCGACTACGTGGGCATCAATGCCCACTACCGGAGCTGAACGCTGCCGCGGGCGGCGACCTACTGGTTGCCGATCCGGATGGACAGGCCGTTGGTCGCGGCCATGCCGAGGGCGTTGGCTCCCTTGTCCGGGTTCGCGGCCTGGGTGTGGACAATGGCTCCGATCAGGCCCTTGTCGTTGGGAATCGGAGCGCATCTGGAAGGTGCGCGAGGAGTCTACCCGCCAGGTCCTGGGGGTGAGCGGCGCCAACGAGGGCACGCCGGACCTTGTGGTGACCGCGCACGGTTTGAAGTGGCTGCTGCTGCTGGCGCCGACCTTGGTGCTGTGGGTCACCGGCGGCGCTGGAGCGGACGCTGACGCTGAATCCGGGGCACCCCGAGGCAAGGGAGATGGTGGCGACGTTGGCGGCACAACAGGGTCTTGGCTTGTGGCAGCAGGGTCGCCTCGCAGAGGCCATCGCCCGACTGCAGCGCGCGGTGGAGTTGTGCCCCCATGTGCCGCAGGCGCACCTCGACCTGGCGCTGGCGCTGCGGGACACCGGCAGGCTGCCGGAAGCCTTGCATCATGCCGAGCGGGGTCGGCGCTCCTGCCCGAGGACAGGCAGGCCAGACGGTTGGTGGAACAACTGCGCGTTCAGCTCCAGGACTCGCGCGGGCGGTGAGGACCAGTGAATGCGCCATGGAGTAAACAACGGGGTCACTGTTCCACCGGTCCAACAAGGGTTGCCCCTGCCGCCACCCCGAGTGACACTGTCAGCTTGCCCCCCGCCAGGCACCCCTGGCACACCTCGTCAGGCCAACCTCAGTCTCAACCCGTCAACGATCCCATGCGAGTAACTCTCTGTCTCGCGGGAGCGGTCTGCGCTCTCGCTCTATGCAACGCTCCGGAGGCCCAGAGCCCCGCCGCTTCGGTGGTGCCGAACATCGGCAAGGGCACGGCGAGCTCCAACAGCTCCTATCCCTGGAACCGGACAACCAGCCCCGTCCGAGTGCAGTACGCCTACGACAGCACCGAGATGCCGCCGTTCCCCATCACCATCACGCGGATCCGCTTTCGTCCCTATGACGGCTACACCAGCGCCACGACGTGGACCGGCGGCACGTACGGGGGCATCACCATGCTGATGTCGACGGCATCCACGGACTACAGCCAGATCACCACGACGTTCTCCACCAACCACGGCGCCGATGTCACCACGGTCTACAGCGGCAGCGTGAACCTCGCCGCCGGAGCCGGCACCGGTGCGGGCGTCCCGTCCAACTACTACGTGGACATGACCCTGCAGAAGCCCTTCAGCTACGATCCCAGCAAGGGCGATTTCCTGTTGGACATCGCCTCGGACGGCAGCAAGTACACCGGCGGAACCACCGCGGCCAACGCCGTGACCTACACCGCTGACGGCAACAAGGCCACCCGGATGTACAACCTGACCAGCCATACGGCCACCACGGGGACACTGCAGGCCAACGTCGGTCTCGTGTGCGAGATCACCTACACGTTCAGCGGGGTGTTTGCGGACTTCACCGCCAGCCCCACCAACGGTCTCGGACCCACGAAGGTGCAGTTCACCGACCTGAGCCTCACTTCGGATGCCGGAGGCATCTCGGCGTGGCTGTGGGATCTGGACGGTGACAGCAACGTCGACTCCAACGCGCAGAACCCCACCTTCAACTACACCAAGGCTGGAAGCTACGACGTGACGCTGCAGGTCATCGCCAAGAACGGCACCGCCAAGAAGACCAAGAAGGGGTTCATCAACATCATCATCCCCAGCAAGAAGGACAGGACGGTACCCGACATCATCCAGTACCAGTTCAACGACGTGCGGGGCAAGACCTCGAACGTGGTGGTCAACAGCGCCAACGGCACTGCCGCAGGGGACGGAACCATGAGCATCACCAACTGGGCAGGTGACCCGGGCAGGGCTGCATTCAACCCCAACGAGAGCGGATTGGGCATGGTCGCATCCGGGACAACGGGCTGGATCAACAGCGGCTGGGCGCTGAGCGCCAAGGACATGACCGTCATGTTCTGGCTGCGGAAGAACAGCACGAACACCAACCCGTTCGGCTACTGTTTTGGCAAGCAGAGCACGACCTCACAGTTCCGATCCTTCGTCGCCGGTGCTGCAGGCAACGGCATCACGTTCCGGGGCAGCTCCATTGGCACCTTCGACTCTGGAGGCGACATCCAGACCAACAAGAACGGTGTCTGGCAACACATGTGCCTGGTGATCGACAACACCAACGGGAAGGCGTCCTGGTACATAGATGGCAACCTGTCCAACACACTGTCCTTCACCGCCAACTCATTCAACGAGAGCGACAGTGGCTTCACCGTCGGGGCGGTCGGTTCCGGCACCAGCCCGCTGACCACCCACTACGACTACGACGATTTCCGCTTCTACAGCACGGCGCTGACGGCCACCCAGGTCGCTGCGGCTGCTGCCTACGGGGAGAACGCGTCGACTGGCGCCTACGGCACCGCATGTTCCAGCACCACGTCAACGCCCTCGATCGCCGGCAACAGTCAGCCGCTTCAGGGCAACTCCGGCTTCGGCGTCAACGTCACCGGCGCGGCTGCCAATGCGCCGGGACTCATGCTGGTGTCGTTCTGGGCATCCGCCGGGCTGCCCATCGACGTAAGCAAGCAGGCGGGGGTCACAGGCTGCATGCTGGAGCTGCTGCCGGCATTGATCCTGCCGACCACCACCACCAGCACGGGCACGGCCTTCCTCCCCTTGCCGGTGCCCATCGATCCCGTGAATCTCCCGGGCTTCCACGCCTACTGCCAGTTCGGCTACAAGGGCGCGGCCGGCACCGGGGTCACGAAGGGGCTGGACATCAACATCCAGTAGAACCAGCCAATAGCCACATCCGGCAGCGGGCGCTCGCAGCTCGACCGGGCCTGGCTTTCGGCCAGGCCCGGTGCTCGGTCTCTGGCCACGCGCCTACAATGCCGTGGCTGACC
>QJVU01000712.1 GCA_003235605.1 Planctomycetota bacterium
GACCACGTCAAGGAAGGCCAGACCAGCGCCGCACCTGTGGAGGCGGCGCTACCGCGCGAGGTCGCCTTCGCCAAGATCAGTGACGAAAACCACAAGCCGCTCCTGGTGCTGCGCGAGTGCATCCACTGCAAGGGCACGGAGCACGCCCTGTTCAGCCGCACGCTGAACAACGAGAAAACCATGCTCCTGGCCCAGTGGTTCTACTGCGTGAAGCTGCCACCCAACGTGCTCAGTGAGAAGCACCCCTTCCGCAAGGTGTTCGAAGGCGAAAACCCCCCGCACGTGTTCCTGTCCCTCCACGATGGGAGTGAGGTCATCCCCTTCGACGGCCGCCAGACGCAGACGGAGCTCTGGAAGGGCATGACCAGGTTGATCGAGATCGCCTACGAGAAGAAGCCGAAACCCGCGATCCGATCGATGCTGAAGTACCTCTCCAAGTTCGACATGCTGGACGGCAAGGAGCAGGAGCTCCGCGACCGCGTCGAGAAGGAGCGGGAGAAGGGCGGGCCGAACTCGTCGAAGTTCAAGAAGCTCCGCAAGGAGCTGGACAAGGTCGAGGCCGAGAAGGCCAAGAGCATGAAGCTGGCCAAGGCCGTGTGCGACCTGAAGCTCAAGGTTGTCAAGTGCGACTCCGGGCCGAAGGGCTGCGACTCCGACTCCAAGGATTGTGGAGCAAAGCCCAACGACTGTGGAGCGAAGCCGAAAGACTGTGGTTCCACCGACTGCGGCAAGGGCAACGAGAACTGCGGTGGCTCGGACTGCAAGAAGCCCAGCGAAAAGAAGGCCTGCGACAAGCCGTGTGACGGCGCCAAGGTCGAGAAGGTCGGCGCCGGCTCCCGGTAGCGCTCGCCACGACCAAGAAGAAAGACGGGCTGCCCAGGCAGCCCGTCTTTCTTTCTTGCCTCGACCCTACGGGGTTGGCATCCGGCGGGGGTCGGCCCTGTCGCCGCCGGTTCCATTTCCCCGTGACAAGGAGCCCATCGCGGGCACTTGGAGAGCTTGGCGTTGCGGTGTACCCTGTCTCTTGCCCCACACCTTGAGACGCCGATTCCTGCCATGCGCATCGCCCGCCTCGCTCCTGGCGCGCTGCTCGGTCTCCTGGGCACCCTGAGCGCCCAGGTGCAGACCCAACCCTTCACGGAGGGGCTGCAGATATTCCCCGGTCGCGGCAACGACGGTCAGACTTTCATCACCCGCCTCGGGACACCCTCCACAACGAGGTTCGAGGGCCTGGTGGAGTACCCCACCGCGTTCTTCGAGGGCATCGGCGATGTATCCGGGATGTCCGCCAGCAAGCCAAGATGCCGCTTGTCTCATGTGATCTTCTACTTCCAGGATCAGAACCCGCAGACCAGCCAATCCTTCGACCTCGTGATGCGACCCTCGAGGTCCACTGGCAACGGTCCCGACCTCGGCGCGAACCCCGTGTTCCGGATCAACAACCTGGCGTCGCCACCACCCTCGAACGGTGACTCGCAGCCGGCCGGCTATGGCATGATTGTCACGTTCCCCGGCCAACCTGTGGCCATCCCGTGCAACCAGACCGTGTTCTTCGGCATGGTCCTGAACGGGAACAGCAGCTGGCCTCAGACCGATGGTCTGTCGCTCTACGCGGCCTACTATGATCCGCTGGCGGTGAACCGGACCTCCGGCGACAACGTGGCACCTCGCCAGAGTGTCCCCAATCTCACCTGGCGTGTGACCGGCTCGGGTCCCACCCTGGTCGCCAGCAACAACCCTCCGGAAATGGTCCTGGCCTACGCATTGGTGAGCCAAGGCCCGATGCTGCAAGTGGGCGCGGTTCACACCCAGTACTTTCACAGCTCGAATACCGGCTTTGGCGTGGCTGGGATGTACCCCACGATCAACGGCATCAGCCGCCAGGACGGTCTGGCAGTCCGGATCACGGACAATGTTCGCGCAACCAGGGGCGGGCGCTACCTGCTCTTCTTGGCCCTCAACACACTGTCCTCCCTGAACCGGCCACCGGTCCACTTGGGCGGCCTCATCGGCAACGTCTACCTCGGCCCCAGTCTGCTGCCGGTGGCAGCGGGGAATCTGACCACCAAGAGCGCCGACACCGTCGTTACCCTCGCCGCACCCGGCGGGATTCCTGCCGATGCTGTGGGCGCCAGCCTGTTCTTCCAGGCAGCCACCGCCGACCCCAGTGCGATCCGGATCGACCTCACCAACCTGGCGCGGGTTTGGTTCTGAGTGCAGGAGAGCCCCCCTCGAAGCGGTTACTAGCGCAGCCTTGGGCTGTAGGGTCCAATGACCACCGCGACTGGCCGCGGCGCGACCCAGCCAGGAGTTCTCGTCCCTGCATTCCTGACCCCAGGACACCGTCATGAGCCGACTCTTCCTTGTCTCTCTCAGCCTGCCCTTGCTTGCCCACGTCCTGCCAGCACAGACCAACCCCGAGGGAATCCAGATCTACCCGGGCTCCGGCGGCATCCCCGGAAACGGCACGTCCCTTGCTGACCGCCTGACGTTCGGGAGCGCAGCGGGAGAGGCCCTTGCCCACTACCCGAAGTCCCACTTCGAGGGCATCGGCGACCAAAGCGTGGCTGGCGCCACGAACAACCCGACCTGCGGCCTGTCCTACGTGGTGCTGTATTTCCAGGACCAGAACCAGCAGACCCAGGAGACCTTCGGCATCGTGATGCGGCCGGCGAAGTCCACCGGCGGACCGGACACCACCAAAACCGTCTTCAGCTTCTCGGGCATTCAAGCACCCACGGCCACTGGCACGGGACCCTCCGGCTGGGTGATGTGGCTGCAATTCCTGAACAACGGCGTTCCCACGCCCATCACCATCCCCTGCAAGGGGGATCTCTACTTCGGCATGTCCCTCAACGCCAACAGCAAGTGGCCCACGTCGGACGGCCTCTCGGTCTGGTCCGCGTACTATGACCCCGTCAGCCTGAACGTGACCACGGGCGACGCCGTGGCGCCGCGGACCGGCGTGCCCAACCTCACCTGGGAGATCAACGCCAGCGGGACCGCGAGCCAGCCCATGATTCCCCGGGTCCTGGACTACATCCTGGTGTCGCCGTACTCGATGATCCAGGTCGGCGCCCGCCACAAGTCGGGCCAGAGCAATCACGGCAGCAGTGACGGGTTCGGCGCCGCCGGGCTCTATCCCTCGATCTCCGGCGGCACGAACGGGCGCCAGGACGGCGCCGTGCTCCGCATCACCGACAACCCGCCAGGCACGACACCCACGTATGGTGGTCAGTACCTGCTGTACCTCTCCCTGTCGACGGGGACCCAGTTCACCATCCCCCCCGTGCAGCTCGGCGGTCTGTTCGGCAGCGTCTACCTGGGCCCGGTGGGCCAGCTTCCCCTGGGTGGTGGCACACTCTCCACAGCGGGCCCCCAGACCGTCGTGCTGCTGGCACCGCCAGGGACGATCCCCCCCACCGCGGCCAC
>QJVU01000364.1 GCA_003235605.1 Planctomycetota bacterium
CTGAAGTGCCCAGCGACCTGGTGGACCGTCGCGTGGAGATCACCGGTCCTGTTGACCGCAAGATGATCATCAACGCGCTGAACTCAGGCAGCGATGTCTTCATGGCGGATTTCGAGGACTCCAGCTCGCCCACCTGGAGCAATGTGGTTGCAGGTCAGGCCAACCTCCGCGACGCGGTGTGCGGCGTCATCACCTTCGAGGACAAGAAGAGGAACAAGAAGTACAAGCTGAACGCAAAGACCGCAACGTTGGTTGTGCGCCCACGTGGCTGGCACTTGGAGGAAAAGAACCTCTGGCTGGACGGTGAACCGGTCTCCGCGTCGATCTTGGATTTCGGGCTCTATCTGTTCCACAACCACCAAGTGCTGCGTGCCAGGGGCACCGGCCCGTACTTCTACCTCCCGAAGCTGGAGAGCTACCTCGAGGCGCGGCTCTGGAACCAGGTCTTCTGTGCCGCCCAAGACATGCTGGGTATCCCCCGCGGCACCATCAAGGTCACAGTCCTGATCGAGACCATCATGGCGGCGTTCGAGATGGACGAGATCCTGTACGAGCTTCGGGACCACATCACCGGGCTGAACTGCGGCCGCTGGGACTACATCTTCAGTTTCATCAAGCGATTCCACAACGACCCCAGCTTCGTGCTGCCGGACCGCAGTCTGGTCACCATGCAGTCGCACTTCCTGCGAAGCTACAGTCTCTTGTTGATCCAGACATGTCACCGGCGCGGTGCGCATGCAATGGGCGGCATGGCGGCGCAGATCCCGATCAAGAACGATTCCAGGCGCAACGAAGCAGCGCTCGAGAAGGTACGGGCCGACAAGTTCCGCGAGGCGACCGATGGTCACGACGGTACGTGGGTGGCGCATCCCGGCCTGGTCACGGTCGCACGGAACGAGTTTGCGGCCCGCGGTCCGAACCAGGTCCACAGACTGCGTCAGGATATTGGCCTTGACGCCAAGGACCTGTTGAGGGTCCCGAAGGGACCGCGCACCGAGCGAGGCCTGCGCACCAACGTTCGCGTGAGTATCTACTACCTGGAGGCATGGCTGGGGGGCAATGGCTGCGTGCCGATTGACAACCTGATGGAGGATGCCGCAACTGCAGAGATCTCCCGCGCACAACTCTGGCAGTGGCGACACCACGGTGTTGCACTCGAGGATGGCCGCATCGTCGACGAAGCACTGCTTCGCAAGGTCATGGCTGAGGAGATGAAGATCATCCGCGAGGAGGTCGGCGAAGCACGCTACCGGGACGGGAACTTCCAGATGGCCCACGACCTCTTTCTGGAGTTGGTGTTGGCTCCGGAGCTGGCCGAGTTCCTCACCCTCCCCGCCTACGACCTGCTACTCGAAACTCACATGAAAGAGCACACCCACATTCACGCACCCGCAGTAAATCACCGTGCCAAGGAACCCGTGGTCAAGTCAGTGGACGAGACCTGGGCGAAGGGGCGGTTTGCGGGGATCAAGCGGGACTACACCCCTGAGGACGTCGCACGGCTGCGGGGATCCGTGAAGATCCACTACACGCTTGCGGAGATGGGCGCTGTACGGCTCTGGAACCTCCTCCACAACGAGGAGTACGTTGCCGCCCTGGGTGCCGTGTCAGGCAACCAGGCCATGCAGATGGTGAAGGCCGGCTTGAAGGCCATCTACCTGAGCGGATGGCAGGTCGCGGCTGATGCGAACCTGGCCGGTCAGATGTACCCGGACCAGAGCCTCTATCCGGCCGACAGCGCACCGGCCCTGGCGAGGCGCATCAACGCCACGCTCCAGAGAGCGGACCAGATCCACCACATGGAAGGGCGCAGTGGAACCCACTGGTTCGCACCGATAGTAGCGGATGCGGAGGCGGGCTTCGGTGGCCCGCTCAATGCCTTCGAGCTCATGAAGAACATGATCGAAGCCGGAGTCGCAGGGGTGCACTTCGAGGACCAGCTAGCCTCCGAGAAGAAATGCGGGCACATGGGCGGCAAGGTTCTGGTTCCGACGCAGACGTTCATCCGTACCTTGAATGCCGCGCGTCTGGCTGCTGATGTCATGGATGTACCGACGATCCTGGTGGCGCGGACCGACGCCAATGCGGCCGGCCTGCTGACCAGCGACGTTGATCCGCGGGACCACAGGTTCCTTACCGGCGAACGTACCCCCGAAGGGTTCTACGCCGTCAAACCCGGCCTGGACCAAGCCATCGCTCGTGGTCTCTCCTACGCGCCGTATGCAGACATCCCGAACAAGATTCTGGCATACAACTGCTCACCATCATTCAACTGGGCCAGGAAGCTGGACTCCGAGACGATCGCGCGCTTCCAGCGGGAGCTCGGCGCGATGGGCTACAAGTTCCAGTTCGTGACCCTTGCCGGTTTCCACGCCTTGAACCACCGCATGTTCGAGCTGGCGCGAGACTACAAGAGTCGCGGGATGTCGGCCTATTCGGAGCTCCAACAGGCCGAGTTCCACAGCGAAGAGCATGGCTACACGGCCACCCGCCACCAGCGAGAGGTCGGCACGAGCTACTTCGATGCTGTGGCCAAGGTCGTGGGCGGTGGGCAGTCGTCCACCACGGCGCTGGAAGGCTCGACCGAGGAAGAGCAGTTCCAAGAGCAGCCCACTGGCAAGAGCGCCTAGACGGCGATCTGCCGCGCACCTGCGAGAGCATCCTGCAAGAGCCGCAGTCGCTCCGCGTCCAGAGCGCGGGAGCCGAACCGCACCTCCTGATAGGCGTAGAAGCCTCGCGCCAGGGCATTGACGTGAACTGCAGACTCGGCCAGGGTCAGACGCTTCAGGTAGCCCTCCAGGGTGCAGTTGCGGGGCCGTGGATGCTGGCGGGCCAGCACCCGCAGGATCTGTCCGAGCAGCTGTTTGGCCCGGTGGCTGTCCCGGTTGAGCCGGGTATCCCCGGCCACAGTCCGCTGGGTCCGTCGCTCGCGCAGCAGCATGACGCCGGACCAGAGGACCCCCAGCAGGACCAGGACCGCCAGCAGCGCAAGGGTATGCGCGTAGTCCAGTGGCCGGTCGAGAAAACCCAGGGGTGTGTCCAGCAGAGGTGTGACAGCGCGAAACATGCAGGCGCCTGGCTGCGGATCTGACTGCATCGGACGGTTTGGTCCGTCGGACTTCTCGACTGCTCGTGGCCAGCCTGGCCGGGTCCGGTCTGCTGGAGGAGTGGCGTCGACCACGGCCCAGGCTTTCCATCCGTCTTTCTCCGCGGGAATCTCGACCCAGGCATGGGCGTGATGGGTGCCGAAGACGCGGCTCATTCCGTCGGGATCACCGCGGGGCAGCTCACCGCCATAGAAGCCCACTGCGATCCGGCAGGGAATGTGCTGCAACCTCAGCATGACGGCCAGGGCAGTAGCAAAGTGCATGCAGTAACCCTCCCGGCTGCCAAACAGGAACCGATGCAGCGGATCTGCCCCTTCCCCCGAGGGTTCCCGCAGAGCGTAGTGACATCTCGCTTGCAGGCCGGCGGCGATGCGCCCTGCCCGTTCCAGGGCCGTTGACCGGTGAGTCAGGCCGCGGGTGAAGCTGCTGACGAGCTGTGCCAGCTGTTGGCTCTCCTTGAACGCCCTCGGCAGTGACGTGAGGCGTGGGTCCTGTCGGTCCTGGAGGTGCGCCTGGTGAGCAAGCTCCCCAGATCTCTGATACTCCACCCAATAGCTTCGGTTGTCTTCCGGCTTGGGCGCTCGGAACCAACCTTCGGCGGTATGCACCTCGAGAGGATCGACACCGCGTATGCGGTGCACACCGGGAGGGACGAAGAGCTCACCGCCACTCATTGGTTGCTCGAGACGAATCGACAACGACCGGATCTCGTTCCGGCCCGCCGGCACCGTGACGAGGTGCCCTTCGTTGCCACCGAAGGCGTGGATGGTCGGCGGTACGGTAGTAGCCCAGCGGTCCCGACCTGCCTTGTCAAAGTAGGTCATCCTGAGGTAGAGGTCGGAGGGGACCGGTTGGAAGTCACCAGCGGTTGCCAGGAGCACGCGATCCGCCTCGATCCGGAGGGGGCTCCCCTGGACGCCGGTGAGATCGAACTCGTGGGAGAGTCCGACGGTGCGACGGGTCGGAGCCCGATCCCGGGTTGGCTTCGCGGTCGTGGACCCGGGGTCGGTCCGAGGGATGGCGCCCAGTCCCAGGAAGAGCAGGCTTCCGACGAGCAGCATCAGGGCCATGATCTGGGTACGGCTCGCCCCGAGCGCCCAGCGTGGCGGGGGTGCGGCGCGATGTGCGTGGCGGACCAAGGAAGCCCTGGTGCTGGCCTCGACTTGCATTGCCAAGCCGCCAGCGCATAGGAACACCAGCAGGCGCCAGTCGCTTTGGCCTTTGCTCAGCATCGTCCCGATCAACAGGAAGCAGAAGCTGAGGAACAATGCCAGACCGGTATCGTGGGGATGTCTGCGCAGGGTGAAGAACGTGAGCGGCGGCAGCAAGCTGAGGGCCAGCGCGGCTTCCAAACGAAGCGCACCCAACCAGGTGTAGGCCGCAGCGGCAACGCCGAACTGGAACAGGATCGCCACCAGGAGACGGGGCCATCCGGCGCCCAGCGCGGCGTACAGTGCAGCCGGTAGGACGAATGCCACGATCCAACCGGGATCGACCAGATGGACCGGAAGCGTTGCAATTGCGCTTCCGGCGCAGACCAGAAGGAGCAGTCCCAGCAGCCGCCGGTCCCGACGCAGGCAGGGGGATGCCTCGGCCCTTGATGTCACATGACCTCCAGATCCACATCGGTGACCAGGATGGGCCTACCCAGCACGATGCGGTCCTGAGTCGCCTTGAAACCGCCAGCAGGCACCCACAGGCATTGCTCCACCTGGCTCAGTCGTGCCAGCGTGTCCTTGGAAATGTGCCAGTGAGGAGTCGAACGCGCTTCTGCCAGGAAGGCCAGGAAGCCTGCAGCCTCGTCATCGTTCTCGATCTTGACAAACGTCGCCTCGGTGCCCAGGACCAGGACCGTGATCACGGTGCCTCTGGCGCGCATGCGGTCGATCAGGTTCGCCGTGGCGCCCAGACTCCATTCCAGGCGACGCGACCCCAAGCGAGGGCTACGACCTGGTGCCCGGCGCAGATCCAGTACGATGCAGGCCTCGGGGTTCTGTTGGTTGCGCAATACGCGGCGCACGAGAAGACCGTAGGTTGCGGAGCGGAGTGCGTGAACCAGCCGGGCATCCTCGCCGGCCGAGTACTCGCGCAAGTGGTGGAACTCGTCCTCGCCGCGCTGGTCACGGGCGATTGCTTTGACGTGCGGTTGCTCAAGAGCCTCGAGGACGTGGGCCGGCAAGGGCATGCGGGACGGCTCCGACACCATTTCGTTGTCACTTCGAAGCACGGCAGTTCGGCGGAAGAGGCCCAGTGGGTAGCTGCTGAAGGCCACCACCACGCGCTGGGGGTAGCGACCGCGCATGCGCGCGCGGGCCGGCATCGGCAAGGTGATCTGTCTGCCTGGGGC
>QJVU01000447.1 GCA_003235605.1 Planctomycetota bacterium
ACGCACGTCCTCCGGAGAGGCTCCCGCTCCGGCATTCACCCCCTTCAAGCGGCGGGACCTGGACCTTGTGAGCCGCGTCGTCGTCTCCCCCATGTGCCAGTACTCGGCAAGTGAGGGCACTCCCGGCGATTGGCACCTCGTCCACCTGGGCAGCCGCGCCATCGGTGGCGCCGGTCTGGTGATGACGGAGATGACCAACGTGCGTGCCGATGGCCGGATCACCACCGGCTGCACGGGCATGTACGACAACGCCCACGTGGCAGCCTGGAAGCGGATCGTGGACTTCGTCCACCGCAACAGCCAGGCCAAGATCGGTCTGCAGCTTGCCCATGCCGGCCGCAAGGGTTCCGTGTCCCACCCCTGGGAGGGGGACGACTTTCCCCTACCAAGCGAGCAGGCCTGGGAGACCATCGCTCCTTCGGCTCTGCCCTTCTATCCCCATTGGCCGGTACCCAGGGAGATGAACCGCGAGGACATGGACGAGGTCAGGGATGCCTTCGTTCGCAGCACGGGCATGGCCATCGAGGCCGGCTTCGACCTGATCGAGGTACACATGGCTCACGGCTACCTGCTGTCGAGCTTCCTCTCTCCCCTCTCGAACAAGCGCACCGACGAGTACGGCGGCAGCCTCCAGAACCGCATGCGCTACCCAATGGAGGTGTTCGCCGCGATGCGGTCCGCATGGCCCGGTGGGAAACCCATGTCGGTGCGGATCTCGGCCACGGACTGGGTTCCTCCCGGCGAGGGGCTCACCGGTGACGATGCAGTGGAGATCGCAAGAGCGCTCAAGGACCTGGGCTGTGACATCGTGGATGTCTCCAGCGGCGGCAACTCACCGGTCTCGGAACCCGAGTACGGGCGCATGTACCAGGTGCCGTTTGCGGAGAGAATCCGGGTGGAGGCGGGCATTGCGACGATGGCGGTGGGCGCGTTGTTGGGCGCCGACCACTGCAACACCGTCCTGGCCGCCGGTCGCACCGACCTGTGCTGCATGGCCCGTCCCCACCTGCACAACCCCTACCTCACGCTGCACGCTGCCGAGGACTACGACTTCGTTGACCAGCACTGGCCCGGACAATACCTCCTGGGCCGCCAGCCCAAGAGCCGAAAACGTAGTTCATGAAAGAACCCCTGGCACGACCGGCCACCGGGAAGAACCTGCTGGCGTTGTTCCACGCGGGGCTTCTGCCGCGGGAGACCTTTGAGCGCGCCCTGGGTAGTCTGGGCATCCAGCGCCGCTGGCGGCATTGGAGCAACCTGCTGCTGCTCTGCCTGGGCAGTGCGCTCTTGCTGGTAGGAATCGTCTTCTTCGTTGCCCACAACTGGATGACTCTACCCAAGGCGGCGAAGCTGGGCGGACTGCAGGTCCTGATCCTCGCCTGCGCCGTGGCAGCCTGGCGACTGGGTCTCCACAAGCTGGGAGGCCGCGCACTGTTGTTTGCTGCCTGCTTCCTGGTAGGGGTGTTCCTTGCCGCCTTCGGCCAGATCTACCAGACCGGCGCCGACGCCTACGAGCTGTTCCGGGGCTGGGCGCTGTTGATCGTTGTCTGGGTGGTCGCCTCTCGGGCACCAGCCCACTGGCTGCTGCTGCTGGTGGTCACCGATCTGGCCATCATTCTCTATTGGGAGCAGGTCCGCGCCTATCGCTGGGAGACAAACTACGCAGTCTGGATGCTGCTGGCCCTGATCCAGGTCCTTGGGCTGCTGGGACTGGAGCTGGGTCGCAAGCACCACTACTTCTGGAGCGACCATGTCTGGCCCAGGTGGCTCCTGGTGCCAGCCATCCTCTTCCAGCTCTGCGCGCCGGCGACCCTGATCATCATCGACGACAAGTACGCTCGACCCTGGGCCTGGCTGGTCCTGGTCTCCCTGGTTGCGGCGATCCCCGGCGGCTACCGCTACTTCCGTCGCGTGGAAAAGGACCTGTTCTGCCTGACTTGCACCGGGGCCGCAGCCGTGTGGGTGATGTTCCTGTATCCCCTGCGGCTGCTCACAGACATTCACAGCAACTGCTTCATGTTCCTGTTCCTCGGAGTGCTGGCGATCCTTCTGCTGGGCGGTCTCGTCCGGTGGGTGCGAGGCGTCAACATCGCCATGCGGGAGGAGGCAGGGTCCCATGGCTAGCACGCATCTCGACCGAACCCTCGAAGAGGTGCTCGGGGACTCGCGCTCCTCGGACCTCGAGAAGCAGGCAGAGACCGTCCTTCAAGAGGACACCACGCCCTGGTTCCTGCAGCCGTTCATCTTCCTCGGGGCGATCGTCGCAGCGGTGATGTTCAGCGCGGCGTTCCTGGTGATGCTCGACGCCGTGATACACGTCAACCGCTGGAACGCCGCACAGCTGTCCTGCATGGGAGCGGTCTACCTCCTGGTCGCCGTGTTCTTGCATCGCCGCCGACTGAACATCTACACGAACGCCCTGGCTCTCGCTCTGAGCCTCGGAGGCCATGGCTTCATCATGTGGGCGATAAGCCAGGACACCACCCGGTCACAGGCATTCATGACCGCCTTCCTGGTATTCCTCGGTCTGTGCGCAGCCCTCTACTTCCTGTACCGGGACGGGCTGCACCGCTACCTGACGGTGGTCCTGGTCCTGATTCTGGCGAAAGCCGCCTTCAGCAAGGCACACCTCGACCTCTGCCTGCATGGTTTCGCGCTGCTCACGACCTGCCTGGCCGCCTGGCTGTTGACCAGGGAGCGGGAGCTGCCGAACTGGCGGCCCCTGGCCTACGGATGCTGCACGGGCCTGGTGGTGCTGTTGCTGCCGCTGGGACACCGGCGCGGTGTGTTTGACTTCACGCGGCATGCCATGACCCAGCCCTGGATCTCCTCCGTCCTGATGGGCATCGCGTTGCTCTGGATCCTGCGTTGGGCCACTCAGCGACCAGGCCTCCGCGAAAAGCCCATTGACCCCATCCGGGCGACCATCGTCGTGGTGGTGACCGCTGGCCTGGCAGCCCTCTCCACGCCCGGTCTCCTGGCTGCCATGTTCCTCGCAGCCCTGGGCCACGCCACCTATCACGGTCGGATCACCCTGCTGGGGCTGCTCTCACTGCCGATCTTCTTTTGGAAGTACTACTACAACCTGGAGGTGGGCTTCCTGACGAAATCGGGGGTGCTTGTCGCCAGCGGCCTGGTGGTTCTGCTGGCCCGATGGGGGCTCACCCGCACCAAGGAGCACACCACATGAGCGACATGAACAAGGTCAGCCTGCTGTGCTGGGGCAACCTCCTCCTGGTCCTCGGAGCCCTGAACTGGATCATCCAGGACAAGGAGGGCCTCCTCGAGAACGGGCGGGTCGTCCTGCTGGAGGTGGGACGCTACGATCCGCGGTCGCTGATGCAGGGCGACTACATGCAGTTGAACTACGCGATCAGCAGGGTCATTCAGACACACTTGCAGAAGCAGGACGAGTCGGAACC
>QJVU01000391.1 GCA_003235605.1 Planctomycetota bacterium
GGGCATCGCACCGCGGACCGCCGTGCGGTCCACAAGGCCGCGGATCCACCGGCGCTCGCGCACCAAGACCTGCCAGTGGGGAATCCATGCGGTCCCTTGATCCCCCGTCCTGACACCCACCATGTCATCGGTCCTGGCCCTGCTTGCTGCGCTGACAGGCAGAACCTCGACGGGCATGTCGACAGCGGGTGCTCCGTCGTGGTCCAAGACCTTGATGCGCAGCGTGAGGTCCCGCTCCAGGCGCAGTGGATGCTGCCGGTCCGGCTGTTCAGGCAGCTGGTCCGGGTCCCGACTCAACGTCGCCTCGCCGTACAGCTCCCCGCTGCGCCCCGAGATCCGGACGGACCGGCGGACGGGAACGGAGACCAGCCCCTGGGCGTCGGCGATGACAGTCTGGCCGTGGCGCTCCGCCACGGCCTCCAAGTCCACCACCATCCCGCTGTCGAGGCCATGCTCGAGGAACGCCTCGAGATCCGCGCTGTCCAAGTAGCAGACCCGGGCGCCCGGCAGCGACTCACCGCTCACCTTCTCCTCCACGCGCACTCGCAGCAGGACACAGCCCTCCGCCTGCAGCCTTTCTCTCCTGCCGGTGTCCTGAGCGCGGGATGAGGCTTCCCCCGGCGCTGCTTGCACACCCTCGAGCAGGGATGGTGTCGGGATCTGCCCTGACGCCTCGGCCGGGGACGGCTGAGGCTCGACATCCTCCCCGCCCGACACCAACATTGCCCAGGCCAGGCCGAGCAGGGCGGTGGCAGCCACCAGCA
Source organism: Planctomycetota bacterium (assembly GCA_003235605.1). Next base: position 765 of record QJVU01000391.1, read on the forward strand.
GGACGGGGGTTCTCGATCTCATGGGACTTGCTGTTGCGGAAACCTGGTGGGCAAGATGCCCTTCCGCGTGGCGTGACCAGGCTCCTGCGGTCAGGGACCCCGGGAGTGTCCCGTCATGGAAGACGCGTTCCGGGGAATGTGGGATCTCATTGGCGCCGACGTAACACCGTTGTCCGAGGGGACGGCACCACGTGCCAATGCCGCCACAAGCCTACCTCGATTCCAGGCCCATTGGCGCCCTGTCCTATGAGAGCGCCGGCTCCCTGGACCCTGGGGGTGGCAGCGACCCTGACCTTGCATCCGTCATGGCCATGAAACAGGCCAAGGCGCCGACGGCGCCCGACACCAGGACGTGGTACTTGCCCTCGAGGCGGACAAGGCTCCCGAAGCAGCCGCACAGCTCGCCGGGGACTGCGACTCCAAGGGAGATCCCGAACACGGCAAGGACAATGGCGGTGGCAATCGCCCAAGTCCGATGCCGCATGTGCAAGAGAACCGCTGCGACGAGCTCGACGATGGCTCCGAGGTAGTACAGGGCTTCCGGAACAACGTACGCCTCCTCGTAGGGGGTCAGGAGCTTCCCCGCCGCTGAGATGGCGAGAACGGCACACAGAGCCCATCGGCTGACATGGTGTACCCCTGTACACAAACGCTTCTGGTCCCAGGCCATTTGTTCCTTCCTCAACCGTGGTGCCGGCATAGGGGAGCTCCACGCCGAGCGGAGAGGGCTCCCCCCACGGAAGGATATTCCGTCTGCCTGGCAGACGCCGAGAAAACGCCTACTTGGTGCGGTAGAAGACCGCGGGCAAGACCCTGAACAGGGTGGTCGGCGCAATGTCGGCAACAGGGGCGTTGTGGGTCACCGCCACGGTGGCCAGTCGCTTGGGCAGGGTCGGGATCGGTTGTCGAGCCGGCACGATCATTCGGCCGGCCTGGCTCAGACTGAAGTTGCCGGTGACACTGTTCGTCCAGGCTGATTGGCCCCAGATCTCCATGCTGGCCAACGATGGACTCCAGGGCACGAGCACCTGCGTCGAAGGGGACAACGCCACGCCGCGCTTGACCGTCGTTGTCAGGTAGTAGGGTGTCCAGGGCTTGCTGAGCTCCACGTGCAGCCGGTTGCAGTCGGCCAGGACGTTGTAGCCGGTAACGCTGCCGGCAACGCCGATCGCGTGGATCACCGGTGCGTTCGGAGCGGTGTACAGGCTGCCGAATGAAACAACCAGCCGACCAGCCCAGGGGGCATAGCTGTAGTTGGCAGCGAATACGATGCCCGTGAACGTCAGACGGGCACCTTGACCCGGGGATGCCGGCGAGCCCGGGTCCACACAGCTGCTGGTTGGCGGCACCAGCGTGCTGATGGCCTGGTGCAGGTCCGTCGTCATGGCGTCCCCGTCCAGGTGGTAGTCCGAGGGTGTGAGGCTGTTCCACGTGGCATTGTTGGCGAGTGCGCCGCCCTCGAACACGAAATCCGTGAGGAAGTCCTGCTTGCCGGTGTGCTGCCAGGGGTTTTGGAACGGGTAGCGCAGCTTGCCACTGATGTCGCCCCAGATGGTCGGGTTGTAGATCCGGGGGAAGCCCACCACCGCTGGCCAATCCACCTTGCCCTGGAACACCGTGGTGAACCCGCCGATGGCGTTCGTGCTGAAGGTGCCGGTGACCTTGTTGATGTCGGCCGCAGCCATGGAGATCGTGACCCTGGTCCAGCTCCGGGCGCCGACGTTCAGCTCCCGGGTATCCAGACGCAAGGACAGCTCGCGGATGGCGAAGCTCTGGTTCCGGAACTCGCCCTCGATGATCTGGTGGCGCATGTTGGGATGCCGCCCCAGCCACTCGGAGGCACCGGTGCCTTCTTGCTTGTCGATATAGATGGGCGCGGACACGCCGGTCTGCGCCGTAAGGGAGAGTCCGGTACAGAGCACTGCACCGGCCAGCAGCTTGATCGAGTCAGTCTTTCTCATGAGTTTCGTGCTTGCTTCAGCGCGTGGCTATGGCGGCGACCGGCCACGGGGACCCGGCGCGTTGCCGGATCCACCGACTCTCATAGACCCGGCCCCCGTTGCCAGTAACACCGGCGAGAGACCCCACGAGGGAGCGAAACTGCTCACGTCCCCGCTGCTGCTTCCCTGAACACGGAAACTCGCCGGGCTCGCCTCCCTGTTACGCAATCCTGGATACGCAATCCTGCGTAGGGTCTGCCCGCATCACCGCGGGTGCCGGGGGGAAACCAATGCTCGTCTCCAGCCCCTGAGGCCCTTGGTAGGGCGGGCAACAATGTTAGTATTCGTTCACCCTTACCTCGTCGACTCCCTTCGTGAGTTCGCTGTGTGCTCATCGCGGCGGGGTCACGACAGTGTTGCTCCAGTCCTCATCTTGCTCATGACAGCCGGGAACCACTCACACAACACGTCCGCGGGAGTCAGCCTTCGCGCAGAGTTCGAGACACAGGGGCTTATTGGACCCATCAAGGTCTTCGAACCGGCGGAATGTCGACAGATCCTCCAGGGCACACGCAGGAGTCCACCTCCGGACGTCTGGTTCAAGGGACACGCGGCTTCCTCCCGCGCGTTCTACGAACTGGCGACACGCACCGACATCCTCCACCGGGTTGCGCAGCTGCTCGGGGAGGACATCATGCTCTGGGGGGCCTCCCTCATCGCCAAGCGTCCAGGGGAGGTTCATCAGTGGCATACCGACCTCGAGAGCTCCACGGCGACGAGCGCGGTCACTGTGTGGATCGGTCTTGACAACACGAGCCGTCACTCGTCCTTGCATTTCATGGCACGCTCCCACCGGTTCGGCATCAGCGTTCAGCAGGTCGCCCACGAGGCCGGCAAGCGACGTGACGAGTTGCAGACCGAGGACCTGCTTCGTTGGGCGCGGGCACGTGATCCGCTCTGTCAGGTGGTGAGCTTCGACGTTGGCGATGGAGAGGCCGTCATGTTCGACGGCCGGCTCTGGCACGGGTCCAGAAACACCAGATCACGCGACACCAGAACCGCGCTGCTGCTGCAGTACGCGACTCCCGACACCGTGATACGCATACCTGATCCGCGAAGCCACTATGAGTGGCCCTTCAGGTTCCTGGAACACCGCAAAGCACCATGCATCATGGTTCGGGGAACTGACCATCACGGCGTGAACAGAATCGTGGCGCCTCCGGATCCGGAGGGGACTCTGCAATCAACGAAGCGATCCATGAACACCCCGAATACCAATGCAATCTGGCCTTGCTGGATCAGCACATTGGAGCAAGCACCGGAAGAGATCAAGGCTACCGGCTGGAGCATCCATCCCGTTTTCGGCGGGTCGACCTCTTCCATGCAGGAGCTGCGCAGCCACTTCTCGGTTCTGAGTGCCGGGACGACTCCGCACCTTCCCCACACGCACGAGGACGAGGAGCTGATCGTCGTGCTGTCCGGCGAAGTCGACATCGTGACAGTCTCGGACACTCCCTCGCGGACCGTGGCCACCAAGCGAATCGCCTCGGGCTCGGTGGTGTACCATTCCTCGAACCAGTGTCACACGATTCGCAGCGTCGGGCCCGGAGCCGCGACCTATCTGATCTTCAAGTGGAAGAGCGAGGCCAGGCCAGACCGTGGCTCAGTGTTGCAGTCCTCGGTGTTCGACGCCCGGGCGACTGCAATGGCCCCGAAGTCCCAGCTCGCAAGAGGGTTCAGCTGCGTTCCAGTCCTTGACTCGCCGACTCTCTACCTCACGAAGCTGCACTGCCATATCAGCACGTTGCAGCCGGGGGCCGGCTACGCGCCGCACCGCGACCCTTACGATGTGGCAATCGTCGTCCTCAGCGGCGCAGTCGAAACCCTCGGCCAACGCGTGGGTCGGAATGGTGTCATCTTCTATCCCGCCGGTGAGTTGCATGGCATGCAGAACAGTGGGACCAGTCCGGCTACCTATCTTGTCTTCGAATTCCACGGCGACCCGGACCGCGCGCCAGGCCGATCAGAGACCAGTCCGGAAACAATCCAGTGGCAGGAGCAATGCGCCTCCGCTGCGAAGGAACTTGCCACACTGGCGCCCGACCAGGCCACGTTCATCCTGGTGGACGACGGTCGACTGCGGGGATGTGGCCCCTTTCAGGGCTTCCAGGCGATTCCTTTTCTCGAGCGTGGCGGTCAGTACTGGGGTCGGCCCAGCGACGACGAAACGGCGAATCGAGAGCTGGAACGCTTGCGCGACGATGGCGCGCGTCTCATCGTCTTTGCCTGGCCCGCATTCTGGTGGCTCGATCACTACGCGGGCTTCGAACGGTACCTGCGATCTCACTTCGCCTGCGTGTGCGAGAGCGACAACCTGGTCGCTTTCGACCTCGAGAAACCGCCCAGCTAGGTCCGCGGCTGATCTGGTTTCGGCCCCCGCATCAAGCCAAGGTCAACCAGAACCTGGCTGCCCGTGTATTCCCTCGATCGTTCGGAGTATGGGTTCAGCTCCGGACACTCCCCCAGCCGCTTCAGATACGCGCGCGGCTCCTCGGATCTCCTGAACTTGTTCCCCGTTCTGACCTCTTGCCCGACCTTCTCTACGAAATCCGAGAAGAACCTGAAGTGTAGGAGCGCACCCTGGAAGCCCGACAGCCTGATTTCCGGCTTCAGGGAGTGATTGCTGCACCAGAAGCGCATCCCCGGCTTCCATCGCACCAGCGCTATCTTGCTGAGCACCGGAGGCAGGCCCCCTCCGTTCTCGTAGAAGACCCGCTTCCTCATGCCACCCCTGACCATTTGCCTCGGGCTCGCGTCGTTGATCCGTACGCTGGCGGTCTCGTAGCCTTCACCATCGAAGAACCGACAGCTGCTCAGGAACGGGTCGCCGCGGCGATACTCCACGTCGGAAATCGAACTGTTCGCGTACATGTCGATGAGTATCGAGAGCACGCCATCGACACCCGCGGCATCCAGTCTTGCTCCGTATGCATCGAGCCGCAGTGACTCGCACTCTGGATAGACGAACAGCTCGTCAGCATCGATGACCAGACACCACCGCCCCTCCCCGTACCTGTCGAGGAGCACATTGTACCACTTCGCGCCTGCATCGCATTTTGCCAGCGGCAGATCCGAAAAGAAGCAGGTCACATCCCGCTGTTTCAGGAGCCACTCCCTGGTGCCGTCATTGGAGTCGTTGTCGACTACGAAGAAATGATGCACGCCCAGCTGTCTATGGTACTCGAGGCAGTAAGGCAGGCGCAACATCTCGTTCCTCACCTTCATGAAGGCCGCGACCAAACCCGGTCGGAGGTCCTTCGGCTCCTCGTTCAGGCGCGTGAGTCTCAGCGATGCAAGATCATCGCGCGACTTGTCTCGCCACCGTGAACGGTCCTCAGCGCTCGCCAACAGATCAAAAAGGACAAGCGTGTCGTCGTCGAGGACGCACCGGTAGTGTGATCTCAAGTGCTCCCTCAGCCCCGAGTAGTAGTCGAGCCACCAGAACGCTGGCTGGCAAAACACCACATGCGAGGCTCCTCGAGCCCGCAACCGCTCCACCTCACGTATCGCAGTCTCGTCGTCGGGCGGAGGTCCCCAGTAGCTGCCGCCGCGCTCCATGAACGGGTAGAAGCTGCGGGTTCGCAACTTTGCATGTGAATGTAGCCGAGCCTCGTCCACCAGGACGAACCTGCAGCCGGGAGGAATCCGCTCGCAGACAGCAGCAGCGATAGCGTCGTAGACGCGCAGTGCTTCCGACCCGGCCCCTTCCATGTCGAGGACCATCGTAGCCCGCACACCGTACACCGCGCGTCCGTCATGGACAAGGGCTCCGGCCGTCGCAGGCCACGCAGAGGCCAGGCTTCCGCAGAGGCGGATGAACTACACGACCATCTCTACTGGCAGTGCACGAGAAGGGCCATCCGCGACCCGCTCCGTCTGGGACCAGTACCTCGCTCCAGCGACATCCAGGATGCGGCACATCAATGACTGGAAGGAGTAGCCGGCATGCTCCGCAGAGTACACGTAGGACCCGCCGGCGCCGAGTGAGGCCATCGAGTTGATCTCGAGGACGTAAGGGGTCCCTTCCGCGTCGACGCGGAAGTCGACCCTCGCGTAGTCACGGCAGTGGCAGGCACGAAAGCACGCAATGGCCAGCTCTTCCAGCCGCTTCTTCAAGGCCGGCTCCAGTGTAGGAACGAGCTTCTGCGGCTCGTTGGACGTCTTGTGGTACTTGTCCTCCAACGTGAAGGCCTTGACCCGCTGGTCCGGGTACGCCAACTCGACGATAGGCAACACCTCGACGGGATCATTGCCCAGCAAGGACACCGCAAATTCACGCCCATCGATGAACTCTTCCACCAGCGCGCCCTGCTCGAACTTCTCGGTGACGGACTTGACCGCAACGGCAAGCTCATGCGGGTTGTTGACGACGTGCAGTCCATGGCTCGTCGACTCGTGGCGCGGCTTGACGATCAGAGGATAGCGCAGGTCGCCGGCATCGTCGTCCGGACTGTGCATCACCTTGAACGCCGGGGTCGGGATGCCTGCGTCACGGATGAGGATCTTGGTCACGACCTTGTCCAGCGCAAGGGCATGCCCGAAGGGATCCGAGCCGGTGTACGGCACCCCGGCCATTTCCAGCATTCCGGGAACATGCGTGTAGCGCGCGTTGCCCTGGATGCCATATGCCATGTTGAAGACGATGACGGGAGAACGGCTCTTGTCCTCGGCCTCGACGTACGCTTTCAGCTCGGGCAACATGCTCATGTCCCCCTCGAAGAGGCGGGTCTCTACCCCTGCTTTCTCGAAAGCCTCGACAACCCGCTGGACCGATCGCTTGCCGTAGGTCTCGGGGCACTGCCGCCCGACCTGATCGATGACACCGTGCCGACTCTGGTTCCTTACCACTGCTACACGCGGAGCGAAGCCAGCTGGCGCGCTGGGGGCTCCTCCGTTCGTGTGGGAACCGACCAGTCGCAGCGGCCAGACGCGCTCGGATACACTGTTTCCGCCGGCGTGCGCCGCTTGCTCAGGCTGCTGCGTTTCCTGCGCCTGCTGGGGAGATACGGGTTCCGGGTTGAATCTCTCGAGCAGTCGCAGATCCAGGTACTTGGCCAGCACGACGATGCAGGCAAGCTGCAGGACCACGAGCTCCGGTGCGTTTCTCAGAGTCTCTTTCAGGCCAGGAGTGCGCGCGATCAGCGCAATGAGCACGGCCAGCACTGTTGTCGTGGCGCCACGCCATAGAGCCGAACGCATCCCCTCCCGGGAGATCTTGTTCAGGATCCCATCTGCCAGCAGGCAGAGCGCGATGATCGGGAAGTACGCAACCTTCCGGATCGAGTGGATCTCCAAGAGCGACGCAAAGAGGACCGAGAAGGCAATCGTCCCGGAGATGACACCGAGGATGAACGAGACGCGAGCGAAGTAGGGCAGGCGTACCTGCTTCAACCACGGACGGACTGCCGCCACGACTCCGAGCACCACCACCAGGAACACCAGGCCCAAGCCAATGCCCGCGACCTGGAAGGCGACAGCCAGCAGGATCGAGCGGAACGGACCGAGCAGCCGGATTCCGAAGGTCAGCCGCGCCATCACGACGAGCAAGGCTCCAAAAGGAAGGAACATGGCGTGATAGAGGGCGCGCTGCACGTCCTTGGGTGCCCCGTTCAGGGAGAAGTGCTGCTCCAGGAAGTCGGCAGTCGGCGCGCCGGGCAACCGGCCCAGCAGCATGAGAAGAGGAAGTCCGGCCAGCAGGCCGAGGATCCAAAGATGAGAAGACGAGAGTCGGTGGGTCGGTTGGGTCATGAGTCGGTTTCCGGTTGCATGGATGGGCCACTGACGTCGGACCGTAACAACCGTATCACCCGTCTCCGGGCCGGCAGGTTTTTTTGGGTCTGGCCTCCCGGCCCTCTGGTCTGCGACTCCCACCGGCCCACGGCATGGCAATCTTGCTCGCAGGATGCCAGGCTCAAAACGCGAAACCTGCTGCAATGTCCCGGGGCGAGCGCCGCCGCCGGAGCCCATGGCCCGTCAGGACGCCGCAGCAGTCACCGGGCCTGCTGGGCCGGCCGTCGTGCCCGTCGCATGGTCGTCGCGTAGAGCGCTCGCACGTCGAGGTCGATCGGCTCGATCGGCACGTCGCCAAGTCGCAGCATGCTCCCCTTCTGGACCACAGCGAGCTCGGGGACGTCCTTTTGCGTGATGTGTTCGGCTTCCAGCAGCGCGCCGCCGAACTCGGGCTTCTTGGTGTAGGCCATGAGGGCTGCCAGGTGCACCCCGGTCAGCTTCGCAGACTCGATTCTCAAGTACGAACGGTCCTTGCTGACTGCACCCACCTGGGCGTCCTCCACCTCGATTCCGGTCACGTGGATCATGCTGCGCTCACCGACCGAGATCGCCTTGTCTCCGATCCCGAAGAACCGCGTTCCCGAGATCGTTGCGCGCGCTCCGGAGAAGTCCAGCCCGTCGCCACCGCCAGCCTTGCCGATGTTGGTGAGCGTACCACCGCGAACTGTCCCGTGCCCGAAGTCGACATCGATCCCGTCGGAGGACGCACCGCTCACGTCCACGTCGACGAGCTCGAACGCGGTTCGGATGAGGTTCAAGGCGTCTTCGGCGGTGTTGTCCGCGAACTGGCAGTTCTGGATCGTGACCTTGCCTTCGTAGAGGCTGACCCCGCCGGTCAGATGCCAGTCCGGGAAGTCGACGCCGCTCGTTCCACACACCTGGACGTGTGACCAATTCGCCCTGTTGTCCGAGTTGAACACGGCGACACCCCGCCAGGGGAGCGACCGCTGATCACCACGGCCGCGCAGCACCACCGGCTTGGCTGCTGTGCCCAGGAACGACGAGGGGCCTCGCAGAATCAGTGCAGCGTCGGACTCGAAGCGCAGCTCGGTACCCGGCCGAAGCACGAGACGGATACCTGCCGGCAGCGAGATCGTCCCGGAGACATCCCAGACACCGGGTTTTGCGCTGACTGTCTTGGTCCGCGGATCGAAGTCGAGGAAGTCGTGGGCCGCTGCCGCATCCAGGGACCCGGGTGGGATCGGAATCTGCCGGCGCGGCGGGAAGTACCTCCTGGGCCGCACCCAGGCGCCTCCGTGGACACCTTCCGCCGACAGATGCACGCGCTCGACCCCGTCGGACTCCCCGACGCTGATCTTCACCGTTGCCGGCAACGCACCCAACGCAGTGGGTGGAAGCACCGCCAGGACCCGGAATCCTCCCCCGGCTGTCCGTTCCTTGCTGGCCGCCCTCACGGTCACCGGGAAGTTGACGAGGTTCTGCATCTCCAGATGACGTTCCCCGCCCTCGGCAACCACGTGCACCAGGGCCAGGTCTCGTGCCTTGAACAGGTGCGCCGGCAGCTCTGGGCGAGGCTGGGAGGCATCGATGTGTGGATCGAACCGGACCCGCTGAATCGGGTCGTCGCCGATGGACTGCCGCGCCTTCTCTGCAAGAGCGGGGAGATCAATCGGTTTCAGGAACGGCCACGAGCGGTGCAGGACACCCAGGTACTGTCGCTGCCGCTCGGACAGCAGCTGCCCGGGGAGATTCTCCGGCACGGATTCCGCGATTGCCGTGAGGGTCGTCGTGTAGTGCCTGCGGATGTCCCTGTCTGCCAGAAGCCTGGCATGAAGCGGCTCCGGAGTATGCGCGTCGACATAGAGCAACTCGGCGTCATAGGCGATGGGCTCCAATCGGGCCGTGATGGGGTTGTAGTAGAAACGGATGTTCCGCCAGCTCGCCGCATGCCATGCGCCCCACACCTGGGCCAGCGCCATGAACTGGCCCATCCGCTTCGCATCGAAGACTTCCGACGGCCTCAGGAGCCCCTCCAGGAAGCCCCTGTACAGGCCCATCGCCACCCGGAGGTCGCCCTGCAGGACGGGGTTCTTGAGGACACGACTGGAGCGGAACGGCATCAGCTCGCTCGCCATGAAGTTGTTGAACGGGCTTGCGAACCGATCCTCCCTTTCTCCGAGAGCGAAGAAGCGTGACTCGTCGAGCTTCAGGATGACGCCATCGCGTCGGTTCTGAGACTCGAGCAGCTCCCTCGAGAAATGCTCCTCGATGGCCATGATCCCGAGATCGTCGCCGTTCAGGCTCACCCGCACGAACATGTACCGGGGCGCGAGGATGCCAAGATGGCGCACGTGGTCCAGGAACAACGGTTCCGCGTGGAAGTTGCGCGCCACAGGCGGATGGAGATTGAAACGCCGCATGCCAAAGACATGGTCATCACCCTTGACGTGCACGCGGAACGACCAGCTCTCCGTAGTGAACTGGCCAGCCGGCAGGTCACCCTTCAGCCGCAGCTCCACGCGCACCGCGCGATCCTGGAGCCTGA
>QJVU01000319.1 GCA_003235605.1 Planctomycetota bacterium
TCGCGCACCCAGGACCCGCTGGTGGAGTGATCGCAAGGCGCTGACGTGCATTGGCGTCGCAGCGCTCCTGGGACCCACGCTCGGAGTGTGGTTCTCCCAGGTGGCGGTGGTGGAGACCCACGCGGGCACGGCTGCCACGCTCATCGCCCTGACGCCGGTGCTGATGATCCCGATCGCCCGTAGCGTCTACCACGAGCCGGTCAGCCTGCGGGCAACGGTGGGGACGACAATCGCCTTCGCCGGCGTCGCGATGCTGTTCTGGCGCAGGACGTAGCTCCATATCACATCGTCAGCACCGCTGCTCCCTGGATGCTCCCTTGGCGCAGGCGCCGGATCGCCTCGTTGGCTTCCCTCAGGGGAAAGGTCTCCACGTGGGTCATGATCGGGACCTCGTCGGCGACCTTCATGAACTCGATGCCATCCTGGCGGGTGAGATTGGCCACGGACTGAAGCACCCGCTCCCCCCAGAGGATGTGGTACGGGAAGCCCGGGATGTCGCTCATGTGGATGCCGGCGCAGACCACGATGCCGCCGGGCCGAACGGCCCTGAGGCCCACCGGCACGAGCTCCCCGGCCGGGGCGAACAGGATTGCCGCGTCCAGGGTCACCGGCGCCCGCTGGGTGGAATCCCCGGCCCAGGTGCAGCCGAGCTCTCTGGCGAACTCCTGTCCCTGACGATCGAACGGTCGGGTGAAGGCATGGACGGAGATGTTCCGGTGCACGGCCACCTGGGCAATGATGTGCGCCGCGGCCCCGAAGCCGTAGATACCCAGGTTCTCGACGCCACCTCCCTGGAGCGCGATCCTGAGGGAGCGGTAGCCGATCAGGCCGGCGCAGAGCAGGGGTGCTGCGTGGGCGTCGTCGAAACGCTCGGGGATCCGGAAGCAGAAGCGGGGATCGGCGACGGTGTACTCGGCAAAGCCGCCGTCCCGCTGGTAGCCGGTGAAGCCCGGATGTTCGCAGAGGTTCTCGCGCCCTGCCACGCAGGGCACGCATTCGCCTCAGGTGTGCCCGAGCCAAGGCACCCCCAGCCGGTCGCCGACCTGGATGCCCTGCACCTTCGCTCCCAGCCTGGCCACCTCGCCGACGATCTCGTGACCCAGGACGAGGGGCAGTTTCGGCCCCTCCAGGTCGCCGTCGATGACGTGCAGATCGGTGCGGCAGATGCCACAAGCACGCACGCGGAGCACCAACTCGTTTTCACGGGGCTCCGGCATTGGCAGCTCGACGGCCGCCAGATCCAGGGCGGGGGCGGCGAGCACCATGCTGTGCATTTGCCCAGGATTCTACGTCACGATTCGGGCGTTTCCACGCTGGGGTTTTCAGAGTTTGGTGACACCGACTCCGTGACCTGCCTCGGAACGATGGGTCGGGTTCCCCGATAGGATGTTGCGCACAACCGCACAGCGAACTGGAGCATCGAGGGTCCAGTCCTTCCGTCAGGCCGCCGCCCTGCTGCTCGTCACGACTGCGTGGGGACAAGACGACAAGAAGCTGGAACACGCGGAGTTCCCGGCCTCTGGGAAGCCCCTGACGGGTGTCGTCGTGGATGCGAACGGGGAGAACATCTATGCCACTACCAGCGATGGGACCCTGCGCGCGTGGGGGGTGCGCAAGCGGGATTCGAGCTGGGGCGTTGAATGCGAACTGCCCGTGAAAGCCCGGCTGATCAACCAGGCGGCGAAAGGCCGGGAGCCGTTCGTCATCCCGTTGGCCGTCGGTAGGAAGATCCTGATCCTGACCACCGGGGATTCCGTGGCGTTCACGGCCTACGACCTCGCCACAGGCCAGAGGGTTGGCGGGCACGGCGGTCCGCCGCACGCAGATCAGTGTACGGGTCTGGTGTGCGACCCCAGGGATCGATGGACGTGGCTGGGAACCGATGGGGGCACGGTCACACGCTTCCTCCCTCGCAAGATCGGAGGATTCTGGCAAAGGCACCTCGGCAACGACGGTGTCAGCTCCATGGCTCTCGACAACAAGGGCGACCTCCTGGCTGTCGGAGGTTGCGACGGCAGCATCCGCTTCGTCGACTCCAAGTCCACGAAGATCGACAAGAAGAGGGTCCTCAAGAACCACAGCGAGGCAGTCACGGCCCTGGCGTGGGGGCGTCGAGGCATGTTCATCATGAGCGGAGACGCCGAAGGCGGACTGCTCGTCAGCTCCCACGCCAATGGGGAGGTGCGCTGCAGGGTGGAGGGGCACGATGCGACCCTGCGAACACTGGCCGTTCACCCGAGCGGAAAGTGGTCGGCGTCGGGTGACGCCGACGGCAACATCCTGCTCTGGGACTCTTCTCTGGGCAAGGTGCTCCGTCGAGCCACGCATCCGGGCATGGAGCGAGGCGGTGTTTTCTACCTCGCGTTCGTGGAGCGAGGGAGGCGGTTGCTGTCCGCTGCAGGAACGAAGCTCTTGCTGTGGGATGTGTCCAACATTGGCAACTGAGGGACCGGGATCACCGGCATGGTGGATCAAGGCGACCCGGGGCTTGCCCACGTCCCAACGGCAGCCGACCTGCCTCCCTGAGCCGGTCCGGGCGTTCTTGGGGTGTCCGCTCGGGGCAGCGCCTTTGCCGGGAGCAGGCCTGCCTTGTAACCTCTCCGGGCCAAGCCGCCCCGTGCACCTCATACCTACCAACGGGAAGCGAGACCACCTCTGAACCTGCTGCAGAAGTTCCGCCGATTCGTCGGGCGCGTGCGCGATCGGCTCTGCACTGCCGATCGAGAGCTGGAGACGGCCTACGGCCGTGTGTCGACGTCCTACTTCCTCCAGTTCTGGCAGCGCGCCGCCAAGGCAGTAGGTGCGGAGGTCGACGAGCTCGGCGAGAACTTCCTGAGAGTCCGGCGTGGGTCCCGGTGGACGTTTGCGTGGCGCTTCATGGTGATGCTCGACACCTACATGAGCCGGATGATCGTCGACGACAAACCGCTGACGCAGCGCCTCCTCGCAGACCAGGGTTGGGTCCAACCCCGCCAGCTGGAGTTTCATGCAGACCGGCCCGAAGCGGCTTTCCAGTTCATGGACGATCTCGGAGAGCGAGTTGTCGTGAAACCCAAGGCGAGTTCCGGAGGCAGGGGGATCACCACCGGCATCCGTACCCATGCAGAGCTCGAGCGAGCCGCCGAATGGGCCTCCACCTTCGGCCATGCCCTGATCGTCGAGGAACACGTTGCCGGTGACTCGTACCGGCTCTTGTTTCTCGATGGAGAGCTGATCGACACGGTGCGTCGCTGCCCACCCACGGTAGTCGGAGACGGCGAGCACGACATTCGCACCCTCGTGCGACTCGAGAACAAGAAGCGTCTGAGCGCGCCACCATTCACGTCGCTCATTCCGCTGAAGGTCGATCTCGACTGCACGCAGGCATTGCTGGAGCAGGGGTTGTCGCTGCATACGGTCCCGCCGCCTGGACTCCCGCCGCCTGGACAGCTGGTCAGGGTGAAGACGGTGGTCAACCAGAATGCGGCCAGGGACAACCACACCGTCCGCACCGGAGTGCACCCGTCCTTCGTTGAGCTGGGGGGGAGGTTCTCGAGGGTCCTCAATCTCGGCCTGTTCGGGATGGACGTGATCACGCCCGACATCTCCTCACCTCTGCAGGAGTGCGGCGGAATCCTGAACGAGCTCAACATCCCGCCCGGTCTCCACTATCACGAGCTCGTCTGCGACGAGGGCGCGAAAGCAC
>QJVU01000312.1 GCA_003235605.1 Planctomycetota bacterium
GGTCTGCGCTAACGCTGCCCTGAGAATCTGGCTCACTTTGCGGGGCGACTGGCATTTGAGCCGGTCGTAGAAGAGCTGCTCGTACAAACCGGGAATGCTGTACAGCTGGTCGTAGTCGTGGAAGCGGATGCGTTCTCGCGTGCCGTTGTGGACCAAGTAGAAGAACGCCTCGTCCTGATCCAGGTGGTGCCCGCCCTCTCGGGGGAACTGGATGTTGTGTCGTTTTCTCATGGCTGTCTCCTGTCGGCCGCGTGGGGGCCGCCTTCGCTGTCTGGACCGGTTCTGTTCAGGGCCTGGCCCCTTGAGGGCTCCCTCGGCCCCCTCAGTACCGGTAATGGTCCGGCTTGTAGGGTCCGTCCACGTCCACCCCGATGTAGCGCGCCTGCTCCGGCGTGAGCTGGGTCAGCTTGGCCCCGAACTTCGCCAGGTGCAGCCGCGCCACCTTCTCGTCCAAATGCTTCGGGAGCACCGTGACGCTCTGCCCGTACTGCTCGGCGTGGCGGTGCAGTTCGATCTGTGCCATCACCTGGTTGGTAAAGGAAGCGCTCATCACGAAGCTCGGGTGCCCGGTGGCGCACCCCAGGTTCACCAGCCGCCCCTCGGCCAGGATCAGGATCGAGTGACCCTGGCCCCCGGGCCCATGGGTTGTGTTCGTGAACTTCCACTCGTGCACCTGGGGCTTGATCTCGATCTTCTCCACCTCGCCCCGACGCCGCATGGCCTCCAGCCCCGCCATGTCGATCTCGTTGTCGAAGTGGCCGATGTTGCACACCACGGCGTTGTGCTTCATGCGCGCCATGTGCGCCGCCCGGATGATGTCCTTGTTGCCGGTGGTGGTGACGTAGATGTCGGTGTCCGCCAGGGCGTCTTCGAGGGTGACCACGTCGAGCCCGTGCATGCACGCCTGCAGCGCGCAGATCGGGTCGATCTCGGCCACCGCCACCCGCGCCTGCTGGCCCCGCAGGCTCTCGACGCTGCCCTTGCCCACGTCGCCGTAGCCGCACACCAGGGCTCTTTTGCCGGCGATCATGACGTCGGTGGCCCGCATGATGCCGTCCACCAACGAGTGCCGGCAGCCGTAGATGTTGTCGAATTTGCTCTTGGTCACCGAGTCGTTGACGTTGATCGCCGGAAACCGCAGCGTGCCTTGCTGCATGCGCTCGTAGAGCCGGTGCACGCCGGTGGTGGTCTCCTCCGAGACGCCCCGGATGGCCTGGGCAAAGGGTCGCCAGAAGTGGTCTCCCTTCTCCTCGCGCACGTGGTGGAGCAGCGTGAGCACGACGGCGAACTCGTCGCTCTCGGCCGTGGCCGGGTCCGGGATGGGGCCGCTCTCTTCGTACTCGGCCCCCAGGTGCACTAAGAGCGTGGCGTCACCGCCGTCGTCCAGGAGCAGGTTGGGCCCGGCGCCGTCGGGCCAGATGAGCGCCTGCAGCGTGCACCACCAATACTCGGGCAGGGTCTCGCCCTTCCAGGCGAAGATCGGCACGCCGGCGGGCTGTTTGGCGCTGCCGCTGGGACCGGCCACGGTGGCGGCGGCGGCGTGGTCCTGGGTGGAGAAGATGTTGCAGCTCACCCAGCGCACGTCGGCGCCGAGCTCGACCAGGGTCTCGATGAGCACGGCGGTCTGGATGGTCATGTGCAAGGAACCCATGATGCGCGCCCCGGCCAGGGGCTGCTGGCCGGCGTACTCGGCCCGCAGGGCCATCAGTCCGGGCATCTCGTGTTGGGCCAGTTCGATCTCTTTGCGCCCGAAGCGCACGGTGGCGTCGCTCAGGTCCGCCACCTTGTAGTCGGGGCGGTCCGCGTCCAGTTGCATCGCCGGTAAGGCAGGTGTCATGGCGTGATTCCCTTCGGCTCGCCGCCTGGCGGCGACGTCTTGGGTTCTAGAGTCCAGCGGCCCGGCGCAGCTCGTCGGCCTTGTCGGTCTTCTCCCAATTGAACCCCGGCTCGTTGCGCCCGAAGTGCCCGTAGGCCGCCGTCTGCCGGTAGATGGGGTTGAGGAGGTCCAAGTGCTTGATGATCTGCTTGGGCTTGAGCGGGAAGACGTCGCGCACCAGCTGGGCGATCCGGTCCGGCTCCACTTTCCAGGTCCCCGAGGTGTCGATCATCACCGACACCGGGTCGGCCACGCCGATGGCGTAGGCCAGCTGCACTTCGCACTTGTCCGCGAGCCCCGCCGCCACGATGTTCTTGGCGATGTAGCGCCCCATGTAGGAGGCGGAGCGGTCCACCTTGGAGGGGTCTTTGCCGGAGAACGCGCCGCCCCCGTGGCTGCCTTGGCCGCCGTAGGTGTCGACGATGATCTTGCGCCCGGTCAGCCCGCAGTCCCCCATTGGGCCGCCCACTACGAAGCGGCCCGTCGGGTTGATGAAAAAGCGCGTGTCCTTGGTCAGCAGCTCTTCCGGGATCACTGGCTTGATCACGGTCTCGAGCACGGCCTCCCGGATCACCGCCTGGGTCACGTCCGGGGTGTGTTGGGTGCTCACCACCACGGCGTCGACGCTCACCGGCTTGCCGTCGACGTAGCGGATCGTCACCTGGCTCTTGCCGTCGGGCCGGAAGCACTCCACCAGCTTTTCTTTGCGCACTTCCGCCAGCCGCCGAGTCAGCTTGTGGGCGTAGACGATCGGCATGGGCATCAGCTCGGGGGTCTCGTTGGTGGCAAACCCGAACATCAACCCCTGGTCGCCGGCGCCTTGCTCGTGGCCCTCTTCTTCGTTGACCCCCATGGCGATATCCGGGCTCTGCCGGTCGATGGAGGTCAACACCGCGCAGGTCTCCCAGTCAAAACCCATGGCCGGGTCGGTGTAGCCGATGTCTCTGATGGTCTGGCGCACCACGTCGGGCATGTGGGCGTAGCCCTGGGTGGTGATCTCCCCGGCGATGATCGCCATCCCCGTGGTCACCATGGTCTCGCACGCCACCCGGCTCGTCGGGTCCTGGCCGATCAGGGTGTCGAGCACCGCGTCCGAGATCTGGTCGGCCACCTTGTCCGGGTGCCCTTCGGTCACGCTCTCCGACGTCAAAAGAAAATCCGTCATGCCCATGGTCTCGTCTCCTCTGTTGGACAGCCTCCGCCGGGCTCTCGCGCGCGAGCGCAGGCATTTCAAGACGACAGCAAGCTACCGACGATGCCGGTAGCATTCAAAACAGGTCCTTTATCGGCCCCTAGGCCCCAAACTCAACCGGGTCCAGCACGGCCGGGTGACGTTCCCGCATGTAGGTCTCGACCGCCCGGTGCACCTCGTCCGCGGTACCCATGCAGAGTACCCCCTCCACGAGCTTCCTGGCTTCTGCCAGGGAGGCATGGCTGAGGAGGCGCTTGATCCGCGGGATCGAGAGAGCATGCATGGAGAGCTCGTCCACGCCGAGCCCCAAGAGGACGAGGGTGTCCAACTCGTCACCGGCCAT
>QJVU01000310.1 GCA_003235605.1 Planctomycetota bacterium
GCTGGCCCAGCGGATGCGACCGGTGCGAGCGTCGGCGGCATAACACACTCCGAGGTTGGTGCAGCCGAAGACGATCCCGTCGCTGATCGCCAGGGGACTGGCAGCGAACTCATGGCGAACGTTGCCGAACATGTTGACTTCGCCCTGGCTGCTGCAGATCAGGCTGCGCCAGCGTGGCTCTCCGGTCGCGATGTCATAGGCAGCCAGGTAGTAGGCGATTGCTCCGGTCCGATCCTGGGTGGCGATGTAGATCGTGTCCCCGTCGATGAGGGGCGGTCCGGCAGCGTCGTGGCTTCCGAAGCGGCGGGTCACCGGGCCTTCCTTGTGATCCCAGTGCGACCACTTCAGCTTGCCGGTGGAGCGGTCCATGGCGAACAGGCGGCGGGTCGGGATGGCGTTGATCAGCTCGATGTTGCCTCGGTAGTAGCGAGGCTGGGCCGAGTCGGGCACTTGCAGCGCGGCCACCACCGTGTCGTCGCATACCGCGCAGGCGAAGCAGCTCTTCTGGTTGATGCTGTAGTCCCGGCCGCGCACATAGGGCCCTGGGAAGCGCCAGAGCTGCCGGCGGGTGATGGGATCGACGGCCAGCACCTCGTGACCGTTGTTCAGGTACAGACCCGACAGGCCACCGACACAGTGCATCGCGTACGGGTACATGCCGTCGTCGGTGCCCGGCAGCTGCAGTTGGCGGGTTGCCGAGAGCCCACTGAGCGGTGGCACCATCGGACGGGCGCATCCCCCGCCGCCGCCGTAGCAGGGCCAGGGTACGGTTACGCCCGTGGAGACCGCGAGGCCCGCCATGTCATCCGCGGCCCCGGACTCGGGCTCGACCTCCGGTCCGCTCCCCGTGAGGGCGGCGGCGGCGGCCATCCGCTCCCGCACGATCTCTCGTGCACGATCGGAGCGGTGCAACGCGAACAACAGCGCGCTGTAGTGCTGCATCGCCTCGTGCCCGGCGCCCGACTCCAGGGCCAGGTCGCCCAGCAACAGCCGGGCGCGGCGACCGTGGCGGGAGGTGGGGAAGCGCCATGCCAGCACCTCCAGGTCGCGGCCGTCGCGGTGCAGGAACGCGCCCCGCAGCAGCGCCCCCGCCTCGCGCTCCACCAGCTTCTCGTAGGCCTCATGGCCCGCCTCCGGCATGGCAGCCAGGGTCTCCAGCACCGCGGTGCGGAGCCCCAGGTAGCGCCTCCCCTCCAACGGTACGACACCAGGACGGTCGCGTCGCAACAGGCGGTGGAGGCGTTCCACCGCTGTGGCATAGTCGCCGGCCTGGATGTTGGCCTGCGCCTGCCGCCACTCATGGATGTCGTCCTGGGAGCGCGGGAGGCTGAACAGGCTGTCGCTGCTGGCGACGTCGCCGAAACCACGCGTCCGGCGAGGCCTCTGGGCGGAAAGCTCCAGCCCGCCCAGGCACACGGCTGCTAGGGTCAAGGTGAGGAGCCAGCGGGATGTTCGTATCTCGGGAAGCACTGCTTCCTTGGTGTCGGCCAGGGCCTATCCGGTCACAACTAGTAGGTCAGAACACACAGTTTACCAGCGAGTTATGGCTGTCACACCAGCCGTGCCCGCTTGCGAAGCAGCCATTCCGCACTGAGCAGGGCCAGCACCAGGAACAGCAGCCCTGCCCGGTCCCAGATCGGCTCAGTCTGGCGGTTGATCTCCTGCTCCAACGGTTTGCGCTCCCGGAACTCCTCGACGAGCCCCGTTGCGCCGGCCAGGAACACATAGCGCCCGTTCTTGGAGCGCTCGGCAATCGCGGCCAGGGTCTTCGGGTCCTGGGAGGAATGGCTCATCTCCCGGTCGGGGATCTCCACCAGGACATCTTCCCGAGCGAGGATCTTGTCTCCGGGGTTGTCGTGCTCGAACACCAGCACGCTCACCGAGGCCGGCCGATCCAGGGCGAAGCTGCCCTTGTAGGTGCCCGGTTCGCCAGGGACGACACGCAGCACGCGTCGTTCCGGGGCGCGGTCGGCTTGCCTGAGGAACACGGTCGCCTCGGCCTTGGCGGAGGGGGCCAGCTCCGTGTCCTTCACCTCCAGATGGATGTGGATCGGTTCGCCGGTCTCAGCGATCACCTTGGAGAGCCGCAGTTCGATACGGTCATCCCGCCGCCGCAGCCGGTTCTGAGCCAGGAAGCGAACCACGTTGCGCCAGAACCGGTCGTGGAACAGCTCGCCGTAGTACTTGCGCCAGCGCCAGGTCTCGTCGGTTGCGATGAAGAACGTCCGGCCGCGGGGATAGAAGCCGGTCGCCGCGATGACCCGCTTGCCGAACCGGTTGGCGTCGACAGGGTGGCGCAGGACAGCCTCGGCCCCGGCCTTCACCTGTTGCACCGGGTAGTACGTCACCAGGGCGGACAGATCCTCCTCCCAGAGCCTCTGGTTGCCCTTCGGGTCGGTGCGAAGCAAGGTTATCTCGTGGGGTTGCGCGGGGTTGTCCAACACCGGTCGGAACTCCTCGCTGTCGTTGAGCCCGGTCTGCTTCAGCTCCAGCGGGTCCTCGAGCACGACCGGGAGCAGATCCTCCAGGGGCGTGCCGCGGTAGCGCTGCGGCATGGCCGTGTGGCCCCAGAGCATGCCGACCCCGCCGCCGAACTCCACGAACTCCACCAGCAGCTGGAGCCATTGGTTTCGTTGCTCCTCGGTGCCGCCAAGCTTCTCTGGTGGCACGTCGCCGATCAGGATGACGTGATAAGCCAGCATCTCCTTGCGGCTGCGGGGGATGTCCATCAGGTTCGTCAGGTTGTCGCTGTGTTCCTGCGGGAAGTCGCGACTGGCATCGAACAGGTAGGCCTGCATCTCGATGCTCGGGTCCACCCTTTTCAACCCCCGTTCCAGGTAGCGGTACTCCCAACGCGGGACATCGTCCATGTACAGCACGCGGATACGTTGGTCGTTGACCCGTAGGAACCGGGTGTCCACGTTGTCTTCTATGCTGGTCTCCTCGGGGAACGACGAGCACTTGAAGTGCAGCGTGTAGTCGCCGGGCTCGGCAAACGCATGGTGCATCCGCACTCGCACCGGCTCGTCGTCGCGGCCCAGGGTGGCCGACCTGGTATCCGCCACCAGGTAGGGCCCCCCGTCCCTGGATGCCTCCAGGGTCACCTGCACGACCCGGCGGTGCAGACCCTCGGCCACCAGGTTGACGTCGAACACGACCTCCTCGTCACGCAGCGCCTCCTTCGGCCCGGGGGGACCGATGATCCGCACATTGCGCGGTGGGTTGGGGTCGCCGACTCCGACCGTGAAGATCGGCACGTCGGCAGCCCGGTACTTGCCTGCTACCTCGACCGGCGGCAGGCCGGCGTTGTTGCGCCCGTCGCTGACCAGGATCACCGCCTCGAGCTCGGAGGCACCGAAAGCCGCGAGGTGAAGGTCCAGGGCATCGCCCAGGGGCGTGCGTGGGCCCTTGGAGGTGAGCTCCGAGAGGTCGCGTACCGGCAGCGGTTTGCGCACGAACCGGAACAGCCGCACGTCGTGGCTCTGACGTAGCTTCTGGAGCAGTCCGTCGGGCTTCTCCAGCACGCGCTGGACCAGCTGGGCTCTGCTGTAGTTGGCCAGGTTCTGCACCTGAGCCGCCGCCATCAGCGCCTCCTGCTGGGCCTCGTCGGGATACGTGTCACGACGCTGCATGCTGGCGCTGTCGTCCACGAGCACATGCACCTGGGTTTGCAGTCTGGTGTACTGGATCAGCTCGAGGATGGGCTGGGCAATTGCAACCAGGCAGACCAGGATGGTGATGCCGCGCAGCGTGGAGAGGATCACGCGGGTTCGGGGTTCCAGGCGCCGGACGCCACCGTAGGACCACCATGCAAAGGCGACCGCCAGCGGCAGCACCACCAAGCCGACGACCCACAGCTCCGGCATGTTGAGGAAATCCAGCCTGCGCTCGGTCTGGATGGCTGCCCCCGCGGGATCTTGGATCTCCGTCAGGCCCAGCATGCTCATCGCCTCCGGGAGATCCAGCGAGCCAGGGCAGCCTCGCCCAGCACGAAGAACAGCACGCAATAGAGCAGGAACGGGCCCAACTCGGTGACCGTGGACTGGCTGATCCCCTCTTCGGTCTGGGGCAGGCTCCTCAGGATCGTGGTCACCCCCAGGCGCTCGCGCACCACGGCATGGGAGAGGTAATGCAACTCGCCCTCCTTGGGGTCGGCTGTCACCGCGAACGGTAGCCGCACCTGCCGACTGTCGCCCCCGCCATGGAGGCTCATCTCGTAGCTGTAGAAGCCCGCATGGGCGGTGTTGGTGAACGCTGGCAGCGCAAACACACCGCCGGGCAGCGCCCGCGCCTCGTCGCCAACCAGTTCCTTGTTGCCGCCAGCGCGCTCCGGCAACACCACGGCCAGGTCGCTGGGCCGCTCCCGCAGGCTGGTCGTCAGGGCAGTGCCGACCTCGA
This sequence comes from Planctomycetota bacterium, assembly GCA_003235605.1. The sequence continues at coordinate 4,399 of QJVU01000310.1, forward strand.
CGTTGAACGGGTCGCTCACAGGATGGGAAAGCCAGTGCGCCGCGGGGAAGAACAGGCGGAACGCGAGCCGGTAGTAGTCCAGCCGGTTCCAGCGGTCGGGCCGGTTGGTGATGTGGCTGGTGAGGGTCAACACCTTGCCTTCGCCCACGCTGCTTGCCACCAACAGCGGGCTCTGCTGGGAGTCCCGCACGTGGCACAGCACCTGTGCATCCTTGACCAGGGAGCTCTTGTCGGCGACCACCAGGCGGTAGATCGGTGTGACCTCCAGGTAGACCCGGTACTCGTCGTCCCGGAAGTCAGAGAACACCGGGTGATCGCGGGAGTCGATGGTGCTGCCGAAGTAGTTCTTGCCACCAGGCGTGTAGCCGTCGACCCGCGCCAGGCGCATCGGCAACAGCGCATCTTCGCCGCCGGCGCCATGGAGGTGGAGGTTGTAGCTCATCAGGTCCGAGCGGCTGCCGAGCATCAGGAACAGACCGGTGCCTCCCTGCACTGCCGCCTTGAGGCTGGCGGCGGCTTGCTCCGTCAGCCGCTCGACATTGCAGAGCACGATCAGGTCGTAGCCGGTGAGCTCTTCGCGCCCCGTCAGGAAGGAGATCGGGTCGATCACCTTGGTGCCGAACTGGGTGATCTCGGGTGGGCCCTGCCCCTTGCTGGGATCCAGGATCGAGCGGATCCAGAAGCTGTCCTGGAGCGCCTCCTCGGGCTCGGTGGAACCCTCCACCAGCAGCACCTTCAGGCGCTCGCGCGCCCGTGCCACCAGGTAGCGCTGGTTGTCCGCGGCCAGGCCATCGCCGTCGAGGCTGGCACGGAGACGCCGGGCGCCGGTCTCGCGGAAGATGATCTGGAACGGGACCTCTGCAGTGCCGCCTGCCTCCACCTGGACCGTCTTTCGGGTTGGCTGGTCGCCGTCGAGATCCAGGGTGAGCTGTACGCTCCTGGTGTTTCGCGACAGGTTCCTGACAGTGGCGATCACGCTCTGCGGCACCCGCACCATTGCATGCGGCTGCGACATGCGGAGATCGGAGATCTGCAGGTTGTCCTCGCTACCACCGCTGTTGCTGCCCAGGTCGAGCAGGGTGAAAGCAGCGTGCTTCCGGATGCGATCGATGATCTCGCGGGCACTGTCGCGCCCGACGTCGGCAGCGTCGAAGCCCTTGCCGCGGTCGGCGTCGGCGCTGGGGAGCTTGTTCTTGTCGGGCGCCTTCGCGTTCTTCTCCGCCGCCAGGAACTCCTCGCCGAAGCACCGCTGCTGCAGGTCGGTCAACAGGTACACGAGGGTCTTCGCGTCTGGGACCTTGCCGCTCGGCGCGGCCGCGGCGTCCTCCAACATCTCCGCCACCTGGGCCAGGGCGGGGAGCAGCGAGGCGGCGCTGTCCTGGGGTCCACCCAGCTGGGACAGGCGGGCGCGCGCCCGGTCCAGCCGCGACTCTTCGCGCACCGGCACCTTCACGCGGATGCCGGCCTGGACCACCGTGACCTTGTGCTGGCCGCTCCTGTGGGCGAGTTGCTCCAGCAGACGGGTTGCCATCCGCCGTCCCCTCTGGTGCGGGCTCTGGGCGCCCTCGGGCTCCAGCGCGGTGCTGTAGCTCTCATCGAACACCAGCACGTGGTGCGTGCTGCCGGCGGTGGGGATGAGGCCTGGGTCGCCGGCGGTCAAGTACGGCCGTGCGACCGCCAGCGCAAGGCAGATCGGGATCAAACAGCGCGCCAGCAGCAGGAGCAGGTTCTCCATCCGCAGCCGCCGGCGCTGCTTCTTGAAAGCGCGCAGGAGGAAGTCCATGGCTGCCCAATCGCGCCGCCGGAAACGCTGCCGGTTCAGCAGGTGGATGATCAACGGCACTGCGAACAGCAGGGCCCCTAGCGCCAGCAGTGGGTTGATGAACTGCAACGTCAGCCGCCCCTACACGCCGCCATCGCTACTTCCGACGCTTCGTCCGTGCCGCCCTCGCAGCGAGGTACGACGACAGCACGACGTCCAGAGGCTGGCTGGTCACGAGTCGGACATAGTCGATCTTGTTCTGCAGACAGCCCCGGCGCATCTCCGCCTGGAAGTCGTTGATCTCCTTGAGGTACGCGTCGCGCAGGGAGCGCGGGTCCACCAAGAGCTCCGGCAGCTCCTCCAGTCCATCGAACAGGGTCATGCGCTCGAAAGGGAACTCCACTTCGTCGTGGTCGAGGATGTGGAACACCGCCACGTCATGGCCGCGCTGCACCAGCATGCGCAGGCCACGCAGTACCTGCTCGGACTGGTCGAACAGGTCGGAGAAGATGATCACCATTCCCCGCCGGGAGATGTGGCTCGCCAGCTCCGCGAGCACCCCGCCAATCCTGGTCTTGGCGATGGGCCTTGCTTCTTCCAGGCTGGCCATGACGTTGCCCAGGTTGGCGCGGGTGTTCGAAGGGGGCACGGATCGCACGACCTTGTCGTTGAACAGCGACAGGCCGACCGCGTCCGATTGCTGCTGGATCAGGAACGCCAAGGCCGCAGCCGCGGTGGCGCCGTAGTCGAACTTGGTCATCCCGCCGTCGTGGCCATAGGCCATGGACTCGCTCTGGTCCAGGAAGAGGTGGGCCCGCAGGTTGGTCTCCTCCTCGAACTCCTTGATGTAGAGGCGGTCGGACTTGCCCCAGATCTTCCAGTCCAGGTAGCGCAGGTCATCGCCCTGGACGTATTCGCGATGCTGGGCGAACTCCACCGAGAAGCCGTGGAACGGTGACTTGTGCATGCCCGACACGAAGCCCTCCATGATCAGTCGGGCCCGCAGCTCCAGGCGCGCGACCTTGTTGAGGACCTTCGGGTCGAGGTAGTTCGAGGCGGTGGTGCTCTCGGCCATGGGGCGCCGCTACTGGTTCAGCACCTTGGGAAGCTTGCCGTCGGCGAGGGCCTCGCTCTCGTTGGGCCGCACCTCCTCGAGGAGTCGGCTCACGACGGTGTCCGTGGTGATGCCCTCGGCCTCGGCCGAGAAGCTGGTCACCAGACGATGGCGCAGCACCGGGTAGGCCACTGCCTGAATGTCCTCAGCCGACACGTAGAAGCGTCCCGCGATCAGGGCGCGGGCCTTGCCGCCCAGCACGAGGTTCTGGCTCGCTCGCGGGCCGCAGCCCCACGTCAACCAGTCCTTGATCCACTCGGGAGCATCCTTGCTGGTCAGCCGGGTGGTTCGGGTGAGGCGCAGCGCGTAGTCCATCACGTGGTCGGCGATGGGCACCTTCCTCACGATCTTCTGCAGGGTCTGGATATCGGCGCCCGAGAGCACAGGGCTGATGCTGGACTCCATCACCTCGGTGGTGCGGCGCAGGATCTCGCGCTCCTCGTCCATGTTGGGATAGTCCACGTGCACCATGAACATGAAGCGGTCCAGCTGCGCCTCGGGCAGTGGGTAGGTGCCCTCCTGCTCGATCGGGTTCTGGGTCGCCAGCACAAAGAAGGGATCGTCCAGATCATGGCGCTGGCCGCCTACGGTGACGTGGCGCTCCTGCATCGCCTCCAGCAGAGCCGCCTGGGTCTTGGGCGGTGTGCGGTTGATCTCGTCAGCCAGGATCACGTTCGCGAACACCGGGCCGGGTAGGAACTTGAAGGTCCGGGCACCGGTGGCCTTGTCTTCCTGGATAACCTCGGTGCCGGTGATGTCGGAGGGCATCAGGTCCGGGGTGAACTGGATGCGGTTGAAGGACAGGTTGAGGGCCTGCGCCAGCGAGGAGATCATGAGGGTCTTGGCGAGGCCGGGCACGCCCACCAGAAGGCAGTGACCGCGGCAGAACAGGGCCATGAACAGCTGGTCGATGACCTCGTCCTGGCCGACGATCACCTTGCGGATCTCGTCCTTCATCCTGGCGTAGGCCTGCTGCAAGTGCTCGACCTGCTTGAGATCCTCGGGGGTGGCCTGTCCCTTGTCTTGCTTTTCGCTCATGGCTATCTCTGGCTATCTCTGGCTATCTGGTCTCTTTGGTACGTTGGGCGGTCCTCGGGGACCGCGTGTCCCCGCATCTCCGCAGGTAGAGGGGTCTGCCTACGGGCCTGATACGGCCTCGGTGGCTTGCTCACGAGAAGCGATCTCGCCGGCGCCGTAGGATAGCGGCTTGTGCGGGAACGGTGAGTCCCGTGGGGCAACTTCCGACGGAACGAGAAAAACCGACACGGGCTCACGGCGCTCTGTGGGCTTGCCACCTGGAGGGGGTTTGTCCGCGGGGCGGGGCTCGTCACCGGGACGGGGCTCACTGGGGCCCCTGCACCTTCGCGGTCGCCCGTTGGCGCAACTCTGCCAGCAGGTCCCGGGGGTAGATGCCCTGGCGGTCCAACTCCAGCAGGACGGTCTGGATGTCCCTGGACAGGGCGGTGCGCCGCAACGCAAATGCCGTGGCCTCCCGGCTGAGCTCTTTCTGCACCTGCAGTTGCTCCGCCTCGACACGCAGGAGCTTGCGGCGTTCCCTCAGGGCCGGGACGGTGCCTTGGAAGAACAGCAGCAGCGCCAACACCAGGCTGCCGGCGGCGACCAGCGCCGGAAAGCGCCGGCGGTGTGCCACCGCCCCGCGGATTCCTGATCCTGCCAGGGTCCCTCCCATGCGGGGACAAGACTAGGGGATCCCCGGCGCCTAGGCCAGTCCGTAGACGCCGGCACTCCCCAGGCTCTCTTCGATGCGCAGCAGCTGGTTGTACTTGGCCACCCGATCCGAGCGGCAGGGGGCACCGGCCTTGATCTGTCCGGCGCCCGTCGCCACCGCCAGATCGGCGATGGTGGCATCCTCGGTCTCGCCGGAGCGATGGGAGATCACCGCGGCGAAACCGTGACCGTAGGCCATCTGGATGGCCGCTTGGGTTTCGGTGAGGGTGCCGATCTGGTTGACCTTGATCAAGATCGCGTTGGCGCATCCCTCCCGGATTCCCCGCTCGAAGCGCTGGGTGTTCGTGACGAACAGATCGTCTCCCACCAGCTGCACCTTTTCGCCGAGCTCTCGGGTGAGGATCTGCCACCCGGACCAGTCGTCCTCCGCCATGCCGTCCTCGATGCTGAAGATCGGATACCTGTCGCACCACTCTTGGTAGAGGCCGACCAGCGCGTCGGCATCCAGGGTCCTGCCTTCGCTCTCCAGGTGGTAACGGCCGTCCGCGAAGATCTCGGTGCTTGCCACATCCAGGGCCAGCTGGACGTCGCGACCGGGTTTCAGCCCAGCGGCCTGAATCGCCTCGAGAATGACCTCGATGGCGGCCTCGTTGGACGCGAGGTCCGGCGCGAACCCCCCTTCGTCGCCCACCGCGGTAGCGAGCCCCCTGTCCCGCAGCACCTGCTTCAGGTGGTGGTAGACCTCGGCACCCATGCGCAGCCCCTCGGCGAAGCTCTTGGCCCCCGTCGGCATCACCATGAACTCCTGGAAGTCGACGTTGTTGTCTGCGTGGACACCGCCGTTCAGGATGTTCATCTGGGGAACCGGCAGCCGGTGGGCCTCGGGTCCGCCCAGGTAGCGGAACAATGGCTGGCCGGCTTCTGCCGCCGCGGCTCTGGCCACCGCAAGGCTGGTCCCCAGGATGGCGTTGGCGCCAAGCCTGGCCTTGTTGGGGGTGCCGTCCGTGTCCACGAGGACCCGGTCCACCTCGGCCTGGCGGTTGGCCTCGTGGCCCAGCAACGCAGCCCGTAGCTCGCCGTTGACGTGGGCTACCGCCTTCTGGACGCCTCTGCCAAGGTAGCGGCGGTCCCCATCCCGCAACTCCACGGCTTCGTGGGCCCCGGTGGATGCCCCCGAGGGCACGATCACCCTTCCCCTGGCCCCGGAAGAGAGCTCGACCTCGACTTCGACGGTGGGATTGCCGCGGGAGTCGAGGACCTCGCGACCATGGATGTTGCGGATGCTGCTCATGGTCTTGGCAACGTACGGATCGGCGCGGACTTTCCCAAGACCTCCGCAGGGAACGTCGAGGTCGCCGTCCCTAGACCCACGAGTTGGTGAGCAGCTCGCCGATGCCTCCGGCGCCAGGAACGATGTAGTGCCTGTCGTTGAGGCCTCGCTCCTTGTCGGGGTGGGTCCCTGGCATGGACCTCAGGACCGCGGGGGGCGACAGGCCGCGATCCAGCCGGCCGGCATGGATCCGGATGTCCTTGTGGCTTGCCTGCAGGCGTTGGATGGCCTCAGGGGTGACCATGAGGTGGGCGCAGACGAAGCGGGCCCGAAGGCCTCCCTCGATCCCCTTGTAGATGTCCACGGTGCGGGCAACGGTGCCGCCGGTAGCTCCCATGGGGTCTGGGATCAGTACCACCGCATCGTGCACCGACCCGCCGATCTTGCTGCCGTCCAGGCGCACGCCGGTGACCTGGCCGTCGGCATCGGTGATGCGGGCCATGTTGAGGAAGTCCATGCGCACGTTCTCCGCCGGCAGCACCCGGCATGCGGACTCGTAGCACGTCTGCGCAGGCAGCAGCCCGCCACGGGCAATGGCCACCACCACGAGCCGGGTGTCACGGCAGAGCAGCGGACCCTCGTAGTAGCCCAGCTCCCCCTCTTCGGCGGCCATGCGAGTCTCGACGCGCCCCTGCACGACGGGGAACTCCTTGGCCAGGACGCTGGCGCACAGGCGCCGGTAGGCGGTGCGGATAAGATCGGTGATATCGAGGGTTCCCGTGGCCGGATCGCCGATGCGCGCGAGAACCGA
>QJVU01000336.1 GCA_003235605.1 Planctomycetota bacterium
AAGAGTACGGACGAAGCTTCGCGTGCGGGACCAGGTCGCATTGGGGGACAGGTACGCCTTCAGACCGCGTCCAGTGGCAGGTTCCACCCAGGGTCGTTTTCGGTCACACGACCCTGGCTTTTTTTGGGGGCTGTAACCCGACCGGGGAGCATTCGCACCTCAGATGCGCCACCAACTGTTGGCAGAAAACGCGCTCTCTCGCCGTTCGCAGAGAGCACCCACGCTGGTGCCGGCGTACCCACCTCCTCGTCAGGATTCCATCCGGCCAACGTGTCGTGACCGATTCGTAATTGAGCCTCCAGCCTGCCAAGGCCGAAAGGGTAGTAGGCCACGGGTGACCGTGGCGACGATCCGAACTGGGTGGCAGGAACGTCCCGGAGGCTCACAATGCTCCGCAAGCTGTTTTCGTACGGTGCCGTAGCCGTCGTGATAACTCTGGCGCGACCGCAAGTGCCGACTGTCGTCGCAGGCGTGATCATTGCGAGCCTCGGAGTCGCGACTCGCATTTGGGCGTGCGGCCATCTGCGAAAGAACCGCGAGGTCACTCGTTCGGGTCCATTTGCTCATCTCCAGCATCCCCTCTACCTGGGGACGTTCCTGATCGCCCTTGGTGGCCTGGTTGCCGCCGGTTCACCACGGATGCCAGGCCTGCTGGTCTGGGCAGTTGGAGCGCCCGTGTTCTTGCTGGCGTTCTTCGGCTACTACCTGCCAAGAAAGGTGTGCACCGAGAGCAGCCGGATGGAGCGCCGTTTTGGCCAGGAGTACTCTGAGTGGACGCGCACGGTTCCAGTCTTCATACCGTCATTGCACGGCGACCGAGGCAAGGACGGGCATCGCTGGAGCTGGGCTGTGTACATGCGGAATCACGAGATCGGGATCGACCTGCTTGTCACAGCATTGTTCGGCGCGGTCATTTTCCTTCACTAGGAACGCCCAGGTTCACCACTGGCTGTTCGATCTCTGGCACGGTACGGGTCTCCGGCGTGCACCTGCGGCTGCGGATCCTTGATGCGGCAGGATCACGTCGCGCGGCCGTGAACGTCTTCCCTCGCGGAGGGCGGCACCGAGGCCCTGCCCCTGGGGAGCATTGACAAGGACGGTCCCGCGACCATCGAGATGAGGTTGCCGAAGACGGCGGGCTACCGGGACCAGGACCCTGGCCGTCTCTATTGCTACGCACGGCACACACTGTCGCATGCAGGAAGGTCTGCTTCGGGCTTCCGTCGTGCTGGACCGCTTCTTGCGCACCGCCCGCCGACCCCATGACTTTGCTCGATCAGGAGTGAACGATGAAAAACCTGGCACTCTCAGTCCTGGCGTGTGCCACCCTGCTGTTCGTTTTCGCCGACACCGCTCTGGCCCATGGCCAGCAGTTCCGCGGTGGTCAGTATCGCGGACCGGGGGACCTTGTCCCGCCCGATACCGGCTCCCCGAGCACGCCCTCGACGCCCACCACCCCGGGTGCGCCCGCACCTGGCGCCCCGGTCCCTGCAGCCCCCACTACCCCCGCACCCTCGGCACCGGGAGCCCCCACAACGCCCGTCCCCGGTGGACCCTCGGGACGTGGCGGTGGTCCCACGACTGCGCGTGGCACATCCACCGAAGAGGACGACCTGGCCGGATGGCAGTACTGGTGGGAGTTCAACAAGGCCCCCTTCATCCGCTTGAAGGACGCCATCCACAGTACCGAGGCAGTCACCGGCTCCGATGAGGTCTACATGGGCTCAACCCGTCGAGGTGTTTCAACGGACACGGTCAAGCCATCCAGGAAAGACATCATGGAGACCATCCTGCCGGCTCTGAAGCGCGCGCTGGACAGCACGCACAACCGCGACATCGTGGGTGCCTGCACCATCGCCATGGCCAAGATCGGACAGGACCATCCCAAGTTCGATCTGCTGCCGATCTTCACCAAGACCCTGGTCTCCTTCGACCAGGAGATTCGCGAGACCGCGGCGCTGGCCATGGGAATCTCCCAGATGCCAGAGGCTATCGAGCCCCTGCGGCACCTGGTCTTGGACGATGCCGAGGGTCGCAAGCTGGTGGAAAAGGCGGAGGTGGACTTCCGCTCCCGGTCCTTCGCGATGTTCGGCATGGGCCTCGTTGCCTACGCCCACCAGGACGTGGCCGTGAAGCAGGCCACCCTGGAGACTGCAGCCAAGGTCCTCCGTAACCACCAGAACATGAATCGGAACCTGGTCGTGGCGGCGGTCAATGCGATCGGGCTCCTCAACCCCGACCGGACGCCGGCCCAAGAGAGTGATGCCAACAGCGTGCTCAACAAGGCCCTGCTCGAACTGGACACCTTCTACACCGCGAAGGTCGGGCGGGGCAGGGAGCTGATGCAGTCTCACGTTCCCCCGACCGTCGCGAAGCTCCTCGGTCGCGGCATCGGTGGCCGCCGTCAGGCCTACAAGGACGCCTACCTCAAGGACCTCAAGGGCGCGGCCAACAGGAAGCGCTGCAACGACATCTACCGTGGTATCGTCGTCGCGTTGGGCCAGATGGCGGAGCCGACGGAGAAGGAGATCTCAGCAGCCCTGTTGAACTATCACCAGAAGGGCAAGGACGAGCAGGCCAGGTACTTCGCGCTGATGTCCCTCGGACAGATCGGCGGTGAAGTCAACCGCACAGCTCTCCTCAAGGTGCTGGCCAAGGGCAAGAAGGCCCTGGAGAGGCCGTGGGCAGCCTTGAGCCTGGGGGTGATGTGCTTCAACACGTTCGAAAGCGATCCGGGGGCCCGCGTGGACACCCTGATCGGCGATGCACTCCTGAAGCAGTTCAAGGAAGTCAAGACTCCCCAGTCCCGCTCGGCCTTCGCGATTGCCATGGGCCTGGCGCGGTGCCAGGAGGCCGCCCCCGTGCTGGTGAAGGAGTTGATCGACAAGAAGCACCAGGAAGAGTTCGCCGGCTACCTGTGCATCGGCCTTGCGCTGATGGACTACAAGAATGCCAAGTCCCAGATCCATGAGATCTGCCGCAATGCCGTGCGTCGCAACCGTCTGTTCCAGCAGGCCGCCGTGGCCCTCGGCAAGCTGGGCGACCACAGCGTGACCGACACGCTCACCCAGATGCTCCGCTCGGAGTCTGCAGGCAACCTGGCGAAGCTGAGCGCACTCGCAGGTGCTCTGGGCTTCATCGGCGACCGCCGCACCATCAAGCCACTGGTCGAACTGCTGTTCAATGAGGACCTGACGGAGCTCTCCCGGGCGTTTGCAGCGGTGGCCCTGGGCGGGGTCGCGGACAAGGAGCCACTGCCCTGGAACTCCAAGATCGGCTGCAACATGAACTACCGGGCGGTCACAGAGACCCTGACGGGGTCCGGCACCGGCGTCCTCGACATCCTGTAGCGCCTGCCCCGACACCACACCACTCAAAACGGACGGCCCCGCCAGCCCAGCAGGCTG
>QJVU01000281.1 GCA_003235605.1 Planctomycetota bacterium
GGCGCCGTCTCTCGAGCGGCCGATGCCGGCGGTGGGCACCGGGACCAGGCGCGGAATGGCGTCCTGGCGCAGCGACTCGTAGGGCTCGTAGCGGAACAGGTAGACCTGGGCATCCGGCGGTTCCGTCGCCAAGACCAGGGTGCCCCGTCCCAACAGTTCCTCCCGGTAACGGCCTGCCTTGTCGTGCCTCTCCACGAGGGCCCGGAACAGATCCACCTTGGTCGCCTCGTTGGTCGCCTCGGACCTGGCCACCGCCTCCTGCCAGCGCTTGAAGAAGAAGGCGGCAAACGCGGCGTCGGTCTCCTTCGAAGTAGCGCCCCACCGGGTCTCTTGACGCTCCGCCCGCTTCAGGGCTTCCTCGGCCTCCCACACGTAGCGCTCCGATGCGTGGCGAAGCTCTCGCAGGCGCTGCTCCTTGTGCGCGAACGCCACGCGCTCCTCCTTGGTTGCATACTGGGAGAACACCGCCACACGTTCCTTGAGGTAGGTCTTCTCTTCCTCGGCCTGCGACACCTGCGCCTCGGTGTAGAGCCGTTGCTTCTCCTCTGCCTCCCGACGAGCCTTGGCCGCCTCGGCAAGGCTCTGCTCCCTTTGGCTGTCGAGACTGGCCTGCTGCTCTTTCGCCTCGATCTCCCGCCGCAGCAACTCGACCTCCGCCGATCCCGGCGCGCGAGTCTCTGCACGGGTCATGGCTGCGCGTGCCGCCGCGAAGCTACCCGTGACCAGCTGGGCCTTGGCCTCCCGGAGATCGGCGCGGAGGCGGATCTGGTCGTTCACCAACCAGGCGCCAGTACCCAGCAGCAACAGCGTCGCGGCGACCGAGGCCACGGCCAGGGCGGGATGCCGCTGAGACCACTTCCGCAGGCGAAGGATCGGTCCAGCCGGCTTGGCCAGGATCGGCTCGAAGGCGCGCACCCGGCGCAGGTCCTCGGCCATGGCCTCGGCGGTCTGGTAGCGCCGCTTCGGCTCGCGCTCCATCGCCACCTCCAGCACCGTGCAGAGGTCCTGGGGAATGCGTGGGTTGATGCCCTTGGGATTGCGGGGGACGCCGTTCAGGATCTTGTGGAACAGCTGGTCCCAGGTATCCGCGGTGAACGGTCGCGCGAGGGTCACGCATTCGAAGAGCGTGACGCCCATGGCATAGACATCCGTGCGCCGGTCGATCTCGTTGCGGTTGGCAACGATCTGTTCCGGAGCCAGGTAGCCCGGTGTCCCCAGGATCTGGCCGGACTGGGTGAGGGTCGCCGCCTCGGCCCCGAGGTCCCTTGCCAGGCCGAAGTCCAGGAGCACCGGGTGCCCCTCCGGGGTGACCATGATGTTGCCCGGCTTGATGTCCCGGTGCACCAGACCGGCTTCGTGGGCAACGTGAAGAGCGCGGCAGGCCTCCTCGATGAGGCGCAACAGGTCCTGCATGTCCCCGGTCCGCCCTTGGACCGTGAGGCTCACGGACGAACCTTCGGCGGGGTCCGGCGTGTCGTCCCCCTCGCCGCCCGGTCCCCCCTCGCCAGCCGTTCCCGTGCCGATGCCACCCGATTCCTGGCCGTTGCCGCCGGGTCCTGCCCCATCGATCGAGGTGCCGATCCGGGTGGCCGCCAAGCTCACCTTGGACTCGCCGATGATGTCGGCAAGGGGCGTTCCACGCACGTACTGCATGGCGATGAAGGGGATCTCGTGTATCTCGCCGACCTCGTAGACACCGCAGATTCCCGGGTGCTCGAGCCTCGAGGTGATCTCGGCCTCCCGCTGGAAGCGGTCTCGCACGCTCTGGGACTGGGCTGCCGACCCCGCCAGCATCTTCAAGGCAACCTTGCGGTGGAGGTCCTTGTCCTCTGCGAGGTAGACGATGCCCTGGGCACCGCGACCCAGCAGCTTCAGGATCCTGAAGCGGCCGAACTCACGGAGGTTGTCGGGAACCTCTTCGGTCGGCGAGCCGGACGGGGGGGTGGGTTGCGATTCCTTCTCCATGGAACGCGTGTGCAGCCAGGATTGTAGCTCCCCCACGCCAGACCCTGGAACGGGCCGGTGTTGCAACCGTTGCCTTGGGACCTTGCGCCCCCTGGTGCACCTCCATACCCTCCCGGAGTTCGGGTCGTTTGGCCATGCGCACCTTCATTCCGGCATTTCTGGCGGCCTCGCGCCTGGTCCGTGGCGCGATCGGCGCGCAGCACGCGAGCTAGCCGACGCTCGAGCTCTCCCGTGGTCGCGACGGCGTGATCGGGCGGTGTTCCTGCCAGAGCGGGTAATCTGGAGTGCCAGCCCGTGGACCACACTTTGGACAAGACAACAGCTGACAAGACCACAGCGCGCCTCGCACTGCTCGGCCTCGTCTTCCTGGGCCTGGGCCTGGGCCTGGTCGCGGCGTCGGTGTTCTGGATCGTCCCCGGCAGTGGCGTCGATCCCGAGGTGGCAGCCCATGATGTCGCGGGAGGCACCGCGGCTTCGGACAAGCCGACCGCGAACGAAGGCTCCCACACGATGGAGACAACGGCGACCCCTGCGGATGCGAGGGGATCCGACGAGAGCCGGCAGCAGATCGCCAAGGGTCACTCCCGGGAGCGGCACCGGGTCTGCCTGCGGTTCGGCTGCGAGACCCTGAGGCACAATGCAGCAAGGGTCTGGCGACACATGCGGCTGCGGGCCCGGATCACCGACGAACACGACCAGTGCCTTGCGGAGTGCGCGAGGCCGGACCGGGCTGCGGTTGTCTGGCTGCCGGTGGACGTGTCGCAGATCGCGGTCCTGGTACCCGGCTACAAGCGCAGGGTCGTGCCGACACCGCCAACGCTCAGCCAAGGGATCAAGCCCACCCTGATCTTGTTGGAGCCCGATGCGCTGGTACGGGTCCACGCCCGGAACCTGCCCGATTCACCTGGCAACCGTTTCGCTTGCGGTGCACGCCTGGCGACCGACGTGGACAGCCAGGGGCGTCCGATCCTGGGGGGCCGGGTGCCCTCCGGGATTCCCACCGCGGCGGATGCGTCGGTCTGGGAGTTCAAGATCCCCTCCGGCGTGCCGGCCATCTTCGAGGTCGTGAGGACGGCTGCCCCCTCCGAGGACCATAGGGGGTTCCTGGGCCTCGAGTCCCCGATGGTCACCCTTGCTCCCGGAGAGGAGCGGCAGCTCACCCTCGACGTCCGCGAGTGCACCACCTTGGAAGGGCGCGTGACCGGTGTGGCACGGGAGGCCCTCGAACGCCAGGTTCTGTCCCTGGAGATCCTCGGCGACACCAAGTCCGCGCAGGCGACCCTGGATGCCGACGGTCAGTTCTGCATCCTGGGTCTGCCCAACGGCGAGCACGACGTGGCCTTGCGGCTGCGAACCCAGGCCGGAGACTCCCCTGCACTCCGGGAGGTAGGCAATGGCCGCGACCAGTGGTCTTTGCGCAAGGCCGGATTCCTGGTGCT
>QJVU01000349.1 GCA_003235605.1 Planctomycetota bacterium
CGACGGGCGACGATGCTCTTCTTCGACCGGGACGGAGGTCTGGTCCCCTCCCCCGAGCGCAGCCTCGAGCAACTGGTGGCCGAAGGCCAGGTGGCGCGTACCGACGTGGCACTCCACCTGTCATCGTTGTTTCCGTTCGTCAGGCTCAGGAACTACCTGGAGGTGCGATGCCTGGACGCGGTGGAGTGGCCCTTGGCCAAGGGTGTGCTGGCCCTGATGTCGGGCCTGATCTATTGCCCAAGGGCCACCGCGAAGGCAGAGATACTCTCCGAGGACCTGGTTGTGGAGGATGCAGGCGCGCTCCGTGAACTGCACCTGGCGGCTGCCACGGACGCACTCGATGCCCGGACACCGGATGGCACCAGCTTCCGCGAGTTGGCCGAGGAACTCTTGGAGTTCAGCAAGGCCACCATTGGCGGCCCCACCTGCAAGTGGGCGACGACCGGCGACCTGGACGCGGTGGCGCGGCGGATTGCGGGTGGCTAGTAGGTTCGGGAAGTGCGCACGCTGGCTCAGCGACCGTTGATCTTCTGCTGGTCTGTCTCCGGGTCGTTCATGTAGGGCTTCTCCTTGTGGAGGTCGAGGGACACGCTCTCGACCTTCATGAACACCCGCAGCAGGTTCTGCCCGAGCACCTTGCGCACCACCCGGGGATCCACGCCACGCTTCAGCAGACGATACGTGATGTGCGGCAGGTACGTGACGTCGTCGATGCCCTTCGGAACGCAGGGGACGCCGTCAAAGTCGCTGCCAAGGCCGACATGGTCTTCCCCCGCCACCTCGATCGCGTGCAGGATGTGATCGATCAAGATCTTCAGCTCTGGCGGCTGCGGCGGCGGGTACTTTGCTGCCAGGGCAGCGATGGCCTGCTTCCACTCGATGCTGCCCTCCGGGTGCTTCTTCTGGATGGCCTGCCGCAGGAGGCCGGTGCGAGCGGACCAGGCGTCACGACGCTTGCCGTAGTCGCCGTCCAGGAAACCACAGTTGTAGTTGATCATGATCACGCCTCCGTTCCTGGCCAGGGCCCGCAGCATGTCGTCGTCGATGTTGCGCATGTGTTGGCAGAGGGCACGAGTGGAGCTGTGGGACAACACGACCGGCGCGCGGGTGACCTTCAGCGCATCGTAGAAGGTAGCGTCGCTGACGTGGCTCAGGTCCACCATGACCCCCAGCCGGTTCATCTCCTTGACGACCTTGACGCCCAGGTTGTTCAGACCACCCCAGCGGGGCAGCGCTTCGCCCGATGAGTCTGCGAAGTGGTTGTGGTTGCTGTGTGTCAGCGTGATGTAGCGGATGCCCAGACGGTGGAACATCCGCAGCAGGCGCAGATCGCCCTCGATGGCATGACCGCCCTCGATGCCCATCAGGGCGGCGTGTTTGCCCTGAGCGACGGCCTTGTCGATGTCCGCGACCGAGAAGCAGGCCATCATGCGGTCCTGATTGTTGGCGACGGTCGTGAAGAACCCGTCGATCATGTCCAGGGCACGGCGAGCGCTGGCGTTCGGCTTGCTTCGAGCCAGCTTGTCCTGGCTGGACAGGTCCTCGTCGCCGAAGTAGCTGCGCGCTACATAGATCGAATAGAACTGCACGTCCAGGCCACCTTCGAAGATGCGCGGCAGGTCCATGTGGCCGGACGTGCTCCGTTTCCCCATGTCGAAGCCCTGGTCCAGTATCAAGCTCGTGGTGTCCGAGTGGGTGTCCACGACGATCGCGTCATGGTGGAGTTTCTGGGCCCTGGCCCACAGGCCGGCGTCGTAGCCGGCGGGCGTCGGCCCATGAGCCTGCGCGGCAGTCCGGTTGGCGAACAGATGCAACAGAATCGCGGATGCGACCAGAAGAGTGCGCATGGTCGACATGGTATCCTCGCCACCCATGCGCGTGTTCGCAATCAGTGATCTGCACCTGGGCTTCGGTGTCTCCAAGCCAATGGACATCTTCGGACCTCAGTGGGAGGGACACGCCGACAAGATCCGGAAGTCATGGGATGCCCGGATCACTGCCGAGGACTGGGTCCTGGTGGGCGGCGATACCTCATGGGGACTGTCCTTGGCCGAGGCGCAGCCGGATCTGGACTGGTTGGGTGAGCGACCGGGGCAGAAGATCCTGATCAAGGGCAACCACTGCACCTGGTGGAGTTCGTTGGCGAAGGTGCGGGCAGCGCTTGCCGACACGATCCACCCCCTGCAGAACAACGCCATCAGGATGCCCGATGGCACGGTAGTGATTGGAGCGCGGCTCTGGGATCCCCCGGAAGCGCCATGGGCCGATGATCGCGCCAGGAGGATCTTCGAGCGGGAACTGGGTCGCCTGCAGATGTCCATCGACGCCGGCCGGCAGCTGGATCCCAAGCGCACGATCGCGTTGGTCCATTATCCGCCCAAGTTCAGCGACGGCCGTGAGACGGCCGTGGTGCCGCTGCTCAAGAAGGCTGGCGTCACCCACTGCATCTACGGCCACCTCCACGGCAAGGACCTGAAGTACGGCTTCCAGGGCGAGGCCGACGGCATTCGTTACCTTCTGGTGTCGTGCGACAACATCGACTTTCAGCCCCTCGAGATCGAACTGTCAGAATCATGAGATCGCTACCAGCTTGCATCGCGTTGTCGGTCCTGAGCACGGTGGCACCGGCCCAGGGCATCTTCCCGTACACGTTCCACATCGACGACCTGCCGAATGGTCTCCGGCTGGTCACGATCCCTACTGACTTCCCCAACATCGTGGCGCTCCACATCATCGTAAGCACGGGATCCAGGAACGAGATCGAGGAAGGTCGCTCCGGTTTTGCCCACTTCTTCGAGCACATGATGTTCCGCGGCACGAAGAACTACACCCCCAGACAGAGGGCGGCTTTCTTCAAGGAAGCCGGAGCTGACCGGAACGCCTATACCACCGACGACTACACCAACTACCACACGACGTTCGCCAAGGAGGACTTGGAGAAGATCCTCATGCTGGAAGCGGACCGCTTCCGGTACCTGAGCTACGGCAGGGATGTCTTCCGAACGGAGTCGCTGGCAGTCTTCGGGGAGTACAACAAGAACAGCTCCGACCCGGTAACCAAGATGTTCGAGGTGATTCGGGACAAGGCGTTTCAGAAACACACCTACAAGCACACGACGATGGGTTTCCTGCGAGACATCGTCAAGATGCCGCGGATGTACGACTACAGCCACGAGTTCTTCAGGCGGTGGTACAAGCCCGAGAACACCACGATCCTGGCCGTGGGGGATGTCTCCCGGGAAACGACGCTCGCCCTGGTAAAGAAGTACTGGGGCGACTGGGAGCGCGGCGACTACAAGGTGGAGATCCCGAAGGAGCCGGAGCAGACCGGACCCCTCTACTGTCACGTCCAATGGAAGGGCCCGACCCAGCCCTGGATCATCATTGCCTTCAAGGGGCC
>QJVU01000194.1 GCA_003235605.1 Planctomycetota bacterium
TCGACGGTCCCAAGGATTTCTGGTGTGCGTTGCCTTGGCGGTGTGGAAGAGACAGGTCTCGGCTACTCGTAGCGCAGGGCCTCGATGGGCCGCAGGCGCGACGCCTTGCGTGCCGGATGAATGCCGAAGAACACCCCGACCAGACCGGCGAACAGGAAGGCGACCAGTATCGATCCCGGGGTGACACTGACCGGAAGCTCGGAGAAGCGTGCCACCGCCAGGGCGCCGCCCAGGCCAAGGAAGATACCCATGAGCCCGCCGGCGATACTGAGCACCAGCGCCTCGAGCAGGAACTGCCACAGGATATCACGCCGGCGCGCCCCCAGCGCCATGCGGATGCCGATCTCACGGGTGCGCTCGGTCACCGACACCAGCATGATGTTCATGATGCCGATGCCGCCCACGAGCAGGGACACGGAGGCGATGCTGCCGAGCAGCCAGGTGAACACCCGCGCGCTCTCTTCCGAGCTCTGGGCCAGCTCCGCGCGGTTGTAGATCCGGAAGTCGTCGGCCTGGTCCTCCGACGTGCGGTGGCGCTGGCGCAGCAGGCTCTTGATCTCCTTGAGCAGGCGAAACGAGGCTTCGCGATTTCTGGCAACCACCTCGATGCGCTCGATGTGGGTGATGCCCTTGAGCTTGCGCTGCACCGTGGTAAGGGGGGCGAGCACGGCGTCGTCCTGGTCCGATCCCCAGGCGGTTGCGCCTTTCTCTGTGAGCACGCCGATCACCCGGCAGGACAGGGTCTTGAGCACGATGGACTCGCCCAGGGGGCTGCGCAGCCCGAAGAGCTCCCGGGCGACCGTCTGCCCCAGCACGCACACGTGTCCGGCGCTCTGTACCTGGCGGTCAGTGATGAACGTGCCCTCGGCCAGGGACCAGTTGTGGACGCTGGCGTAATCGGTGGTGACTCCCTCGACTGCGGTCCCCCAGTTGGTACCTCGGTAACGCACCTGGGCGCTGTCGCGCACGCTGGGGGCCACCGCCAGCACGTCGGGCAGCTCGGCGATGGCGTCCGCGTCCGCGCGGGTCAGGGTCGTGATGCCTCCGGCGCCGGTGCGTACCCCGCCACGGGTCACCGAGCCGGAGCGGATGACCAGGGTGTTGGTCCCCAGGCTTGCCAGCTGCTCGGCGATGCGCTGTTGAGCGCCGGCACCTATACCCAGCATGGCGATCACCGATCCGACGCCGATTACCACGCCGAGGGTCGTTAGCAGGGCACGCGTCTTGTTGCGCCAGAGGGCGCGCAGCGCGAGCTGCAGGGCGGAGTAGGGGCTCATGCCTGGACCTCGAGCCGTCCGTCGCGCAGGAACAGCCGGCGCCCCGCGTGGGTGGCGACATCCGGCTCGTGGGTAATGAGCACGATGCTCAGGCCGTCCTCCCGGTTGAGCGAGCCGAAAAGGGCCATGATCTCGTCGCTGGTGACAGAGTCCACGTTTCCGGTGGGCTCGTCCGCCAGCAGCAGAGAAGGTCCGGTCACCAGGGCCCGGGCGATAGCGACTCGCTGGGCCTGCCCGCCGGAGAGCTGGTTGGGTAGGTGGTACAGGCGCTCGCCGAGGCCCATGCGCTCCAGGGCGTCGCGAGCCCGGCGCCGGCGCTCGGCTTTCCCCACCCCGGCGTAGATCAGCGGGGTCTCCACGTTTTCCAGGGCGCTGGTACGCGGCAGCAGGTTGAAGTTCTGGAAGACGAAGCCGATCTCTCGGTTGCGCAGGGCGGCGAGCTGGTCCGGACCCATGCGGGTCACGTCCTGGCCGCGCAGCTCATAGCTGCCGGCGTCGGGTAGGTCGAGGCAGCCGAGGATGTGCATCAGGGTGGACTTGCCCGAGCCCGAGGGCCCCATGATGGCGACGAGCTCCCCCGCCGTGACCTCGAGGTCGATACCGCGTAGGGCCTGGATGGTCACACCGTCCAGCACGTAGGCCTTGTGCAGGCGGCGGACCTGCAGCAGGGGGACGCTCACCGCTCAGAAGAGGCTCAGGCCGAAGCGCCGCTTGCGCTTGGCGTCCTGGCGCTTGAGGGGAACCGCGATGGCCATGCCCTCAGCAAGCAGAGTGTCGCTCACCTCCGTGGTCTGCTCGCCGGTGATTCCGGTGTCGACGGTAAGTGGAGCCAGCTTCGGGCCGTCGATTCTCCAGAGGATGGCCTGGGCCGGCCCCAGGTCCCGGCGCACCAGATCCAGCTCTTCCTGAGGCCAGGGCGGTACGAAGCGCAGTGCGGCGTTCGGTACCGTGAGGACCTGGAGGCGGCGCGCCACCTCGATGGCGACCGTGGCGGTCATGCCGGGCTTGAGCGCCAGGTCCTTGTTGTCCACCTGGATGATGCAGTTGTATTTCACCACACCGGCATCCACCGTGGGCTGCAGCCGAACCTGGGTTACCGTGCCGCTGAAGCGCCGGCGGGGATAGGCGAACACGGTGAAGCTGGCGGGCTGCCCTTCCGTCACCTGGCCGATGAAGGACTCGTCCACCTCGGCCTCCAGCTGCATTCGGGTAAGGTCCTCGGCGATGGCGAACAGGGTGGGTGCCTGCAGGCTTGCGGCCACCGTTTGGCCTACGTCCACGTCGCGGGAGATGACCACGCCGTCGATGGGGGCGTAGATGGTGCTGTAGTCCAGGTTGACCTGCTCCCTATCCAGGGCGGCTCGGGCCTGGGCGACGCTGGCGGTCTTCACCTGGTGCTCCGCCTGGGCAGACTGGTACGCGAACTGGGCCGCGTCCATTACGCTCCCCGCCACCAGCTTCTTCGCGTACAGACCCGCTTGACGCTCGTATTCGCGCTTGGTGTCGAGCACGCCGACCCAGGCCTTATCTCGCTCGGCCTCGGCGCTCTTCAGGTTGGCCTCGGCCTCGGTCCGCTTGGCCTTGAAGATCGCGGGATCGATCTGGGCGATGGCCTGGCCCCGCTTCACCCGGTCGTTGAAGTCGGCATAGAGGTGTTGGATGGTGCCCGAGACCTGACTGCCGACCAGGACGGTGTTGATGGGGTTCAGCGTGCCCGTGGCTGATACCACGGCGGTGATGTCTTCGCGCCGAACGGTTGCCTGACTGTAGCTCGGGGCGTCGGCGTCCGGCGGAGGGCGCAGCAGATACCAGGCGGCGCCGGATAGGGCGGCGAGCGCCAGGGCAATGGCAATGGGCTTCAGGAAAGGACGGGCCAAGGGTTTTTTCGCGGCAGCGGCACGGATTGCTCATGCGTGGAGGTGCCATTCTATACCCTTCGGGACAGGTGGGCGCGCGGTATCGGCAGATTGACGCAGATCGCCCGGATCGGGGCCATGGCCGCCGTCACAGGGAGGGTCGGCAGCCAATCGTCGATACATTCTTTCGAATAGCTGACCGGAAGATCGGGTCTTGCATCTGAAGCACTGCTCACACATCTCCTCGTCACGCAGTGACCTG
>QJVU01000641.1 GCA_003235605.1 Planctomycetota bacterium
CGACCTCCGGAATCGCCTGGATGGCCATGTCCTGCTTGCTGACGACGTCCATGGCCTCGCCGATGGATGCATGGGGCATCGTCACCGGCATCAGCAGATACGAGCCCTCGTCCAGGTCCGGCATGAACTCCTCGCCGAGACCTGGGAAGTGCTTGTCAGCCCACTCCTTGACCCGTTCCGGATCAGCGCCGATCTTCGCAAAGACTCCAGGAACCCACGGGAACATCCTGTTGAACCCCTGCCAGGCGAGGCCGCCGAAGACGAGGATCGACAGCGGCGCCAACAGAAACAGCACCTTGTGGCCAAGGCACCAGCGCAGCACGGGCACGTAGGCGAGGCGGAACAGCTCGATGAACACAAGCAAACCGCCCAGGATCCCGAACACGAAGACGTCGTTGCGCCAGCCGTTTCCCGGGCCAAGCGGAACCCAGTGCCGGGCCAGGAGGATGGCCACGATCGCCGCCAGGATGAAGCTCGTCGAGAACGTGATCGCTCGCTGCATGGCCTCCGGAAGCTGGTTCTGGAAAGCACGGTAGGCGCCTATGACGACCACGCCGATTCCCAGGGCCCACCACCCCAGGAACGCCGCAAGGCAGCCGAGGACAGCAATCAAGATGCCCTGGATGATCTTCGTCTTGGGCCGCGCGTGTTCTCCGCCCGTGAACAGCAGGTGTGCTGCCGGCGGGATCACTACCAGCGCGACAATGACCGAGGCCACCAGGGCGAACGTCTTGGTGTACGCGAGGGGCTTGAAGAGCTTGCCCTCGGCGGCTTGCATCGTGAACACCGGGAGGAAGCTCACCACTGTGGTCAGCACGGCGGTGAGTACGGCGCCACCGACCTCAGATGCGGCACGGAATATCACCTCCAGCCGGCTTTCCGCGGGATCAGCGCGCTCGAGGTGGCGCAGGATGTTCTCACAGAGAACGATCCCCATGTCGACCATCGTGCCGATGGCGATGGCAATCCCGGAGAGCGCTACGATGTTCGCATCTACGCCGAACTGCTTCATTCCGATGAAGCAGCCGAGGACCGCGAGGGGCAGCAGGCCGGAGATCAGGATCGAGCTGCGCACATGCAGCACCATCACGAGTACGACGATGATCGTGACCAGGATCTCCTCCGCCAATGCCGTGTTCAGCGTGCCGAGGGTCTCGTAGATCAAGCCGGTGCGGTCGTAGAAAGGCACGATCGTCACCTTGGAGACCGTGCCGTCGTCCAGAGTCTTGCGCGGCAGGCCGGGAGCGATCTGCGCGATTTTCGACCTGACCCTCTGGATCACGGCCAACGGGTTGGCTCCGTAGCGGACCACGACGACGCCTCCAACGGCTTCCGCTCCGGCCTTGTCCAAGGCACCTCGACGCAGCTCGGGCCCGAGCGTGACCTTGGCGATGTTCCTGATGTAGATGGGGACGTTGTCCCGCACCTTGACCACTATCTGCTCGAGGTCGCGCAAGCTCTTGATGAAGCCAAGGCCACGCACGACGTACTCGGCCTTGCTGACCTCGATCGTTCGGGCCCCCACGTCGACGTTCGACATCCGGACCGCTGAGAAGACATCCGTGAGCGCGACGCCGTACGCCCGCATGGCGTCGGGATCCACGTCGATCTGGTACTCCTGGACGAAGCCACCGATGGATGCCACCTCGGCTACACCGTCCGCCGACGACAAGGCATAGCGAACGATCCAGTCCTGGGCGGTGCGCAACTCCTGCAGGTCCCAGCCTCCAGTGGGCCTGCCCTCGGCGTCGCGGCCCTCCAGCGTGTACCAGAACACCTGGCCCAGTGCCGTCGCGTCCGGCCCGAGAGCAGGCTGTACCCCCTCTGGCAATGTGCCTGACGGCAGGCTGCTGAGCTTCTCGAGGATTCGGGTGCGCGACCAGTAAAACTCGACCTCCTCTTTGAAGATGACGAAGATCGAGGAGAACCCGAACATCGAGTTGCTGCGGATCGTCTTGACGCCCGGAATTCCCAGCAACGACGTTGTCAGCGGGTAAGTGATCTGGTCCTCGACGTCCTCCGGAGATCGGCCAGCCCACTTGGTGAAGACGATCTGCTGGTTCTCGCCGATGTCGGGTATCGCGTCGACAGGTACCGGATCCCTGGGGATGCCGCCAAGCTTCCAGTCGAACGGGGCGACCAGGACTCCCCACGCGACCACGAAGAGGACGAACAGCGCAACGACCAGCTTGTTCTCGAGGCAGAACCGCAGGAGACGGTCGACGAAGGACATGCGAGAGCCGGCCTCCATTTGCTAGCGGCTCCCCTTGCCGGAATGGCGCGTCTGCAGGCTGCCACACCTGAGCATCGACGCGCCGTAGTAGGGGTTTGAGACCTTGTCCGATGTCTGCAGCCAGGCCGCGCCCTCGCCGAACGCCATGTGACAGAACATCTGGTAGTGGGTTGACGATCCCTGGTGCCCGAACCTCTTCTCCAGGTCGATGACGAATTCGGACGTGTCGCGGAACGCCGTGCGCGCAGCCTTGATATCCGAGGAACCCGTGCCTGCCTTCAG
The DNA here is from genome assembly GCA_003235605.1 of Planctomycetota bacterium. The sequence goes on from QJVU01000641.1 coordinate 2,516, forward strand.
AGCCCTGGCCAGTCTCGCCCGCAGTCCAGTCCAGTACGGTCGATCAGCTTCGCTGACGGGCTTGTCATGGATCCGGCCCAGAGCATCGTCAAGACGCGCGAACCCGGAACTGACTTCGTCGAACTTGTCGCTGGCCAGCGCCTCCTGGGTCCTGAAGTAGGCCTCGTAGAGCGGTCCCAATGCCGCCAGGAAAGCGTCGGCCTCGAGTTCTGCGTCCTCGCGCGTGGTGGGCTTGGACGCCGGCTGTTCCCGCTGCTTGGTGGTGATCTCCCGGTACTCTTGTTCCGGCTTGTGCCCCGGTTCACCGCCGCGTCCCGGGTGCAGTTTCTTCACCTCGCCACAGCTTGGCATCGAGCTTCCGAAGTAGGGGTTGTGGGTCTCGGGGCTCTCCTGCAGCCAACGTGCGCCCCTGTTGTCGAACGCCATGGGGCAGAAGATCTCGTAGTGAACATGCTCCCCGCTGTGTCCAAAGACCGTGTCCAGCTTGATCACCGCCTTGGAGAGATCACCGAACGCGCCGCGGATGGCCGTCAGCTCGGCGGCCATCCCGGCCTTGGCTGCTGCGTGGAGCTGCGGCGCAATCCGGTGCCATTCCTCGTGGGCCTGAGGGGACATGTTCACCGGATGCACCAGAGAAACCGCCTTCGCCAGCTGTTCGAGATCCTCCCGCGCCCTGGCGGCGTCGTCTCTTGCCAGCGCTCGCTGCGCATCGAAGTAGGGCTCGTACACCGAGTCCAGCTGCGCGCGGAACAGCATCAGATCCTTGCCCTGCAGCGGCGTCGGATCCTCTTGCATGCTCATCATGCTCTGCTTGGCGTTGATCTGCAGGGCACTGTCGATCTTGAAGTTCCCGTGGACGACGATCCTCTCGCCCTCGGA
>QJVU01000692.1 GCA_003235605.1 Planctomycetota bacterium
CAGGAAGCCTAGACCCGTCGGGCACGGGTCCCTGTACTTCCACAGCGATGGCCCCCGCCAAGCATTGGATCCAGCCCCTGATCGCGGTCCTGGCAGCGGCCTACGGCCTCTACCACGCCGTGAGCCTGGCCTGGCTCTGCGACGACGCCTTCATCTCCTTCCGCTACGCCCAAAACCTCGTCAACGGCCACGGCCTGGTGTTCAACGTCGGCGAGCATGTAGAGGGCTACACCAACTTCCTTTGGACGTTGGGGATCGCCGGGGCGATGTGGACCGGGCTCAGCCCCGAGACCACTGCCCAGGCCTTGGGGGTGGCCTGTTATCTGGGCACCGTGTGTCTGCTCCTGGCAGTGAGCCTGCGCCGCCGGCAACTCCCCCTCGCGGCGATTGCCCTGGGACTCCACCACCATGCAGCCTCGATGGCGTCCTTCGGTCTGGAAACCGCCCTGTTCGCTCTCCTTCTCACCGCCGCCCTCCTCGCCCTGACCAGGCGTCGGTTCCTGTGGGCAGGGATCCTGCTCACGCTGGCGACGCTGACCCGGCCGGATGGCGCCCTGCCCTACGGGGTTGCATGCGCCGTGGTCCTGGCACAGAGGCGGCCGGGCTTCGGGGGGCTGGTGACTCCCGGGATCCTCGTTGGTGTTCCGTACGTCCTGTGGAAGCTCAGCTACTACGGCGACGTCCTGCCGAACACCTTCTACGCCAAGTCGGCAACGGACCCGTATCTGGGCCAGGGTCTCTGGTACGTGGGGCTGTTCTTCGCCTGCTACCCGGTGCTGCTCGTGGGCCTTCTGGCTCCGGTGGTCTGGTTCTGGCGGCAACGGTCCCACGAAGCCCTGTGGATCCTTGCCTTCACGCTGCCGTACCTCCTCTACGTCGTGTGGGTGGGTGGCGACTTCATGTTTGCCCGCTTCTGCCTGCCGGTGACCCCGGCCCTCTGTCTGGGGCTGCAGCTGGTGGTTCCGACCCTCCGGGCGCTGGCCCTGAGGCTTGCCGTGGTGGTCGTGGTGGCCGCCGCGTTGTTGACGCAGCTGGCCCTGAGCGGCCCGGATGTGAAGTGGGTCGGTCCCAAACACCTGCTGATCGCCGAGGAGCGCAACAACTACCATCCCCTTGCGCCGCTGGTGCACCAGCATCTGGGGCACTACCTTCACGACCGGCTGCGGGGCCACGAACCGGTGATCGCCGTGGGCGGTGCCGCGGCCATGGTGGCGTACTACTGCGGCTGGTCCACAGTGATCGAGTTGCACGGCCTCACCGACAGGACCATCGCCCGCCGCCGCCTGCGCCAACGCGGCCGGGTGGGACACGAGAAGTTCATCCCGCTCACCGATCCCTATCTCTACGAGCGCGATGTCAGGTTTTTGTGTCGACCATTCTTCGCGGACTTCACCAGGGTGAGCGACCGGGTTCCCAAATACCTGCGCGAGCTCACGTTCCTGGCCTACCACCCTGGCTGGAAGAGTGGCAAGGAGCCTTACGAGGTCAAGCTCACCATGCTCACGTACGACCGCCGCATCATGGACCCGTTGCTGGGGGCCAAGGATGCGCGCTTCGAGCCCTTCGACAGGTTTCTGGATCGCTACCTCGAGGAGATCGGCAAGAAGCGCAAGGAAACGGTCCGCCTCGACTACGCCGACTTCAAGAAGTTCTACTTCGACTGCAACCAGGACCCGTCACGGCAGAGGGCGTTCGAAGAGTACCTGCGTTAGAATGAACGCCCCCTTACTGACGACCACGAGGCAAGTCCATGCACTTCCCCAACCTCCCATGCAGGCTGGCGCCTCTCGCGCTGGCGCTGGTCCTGTCTGCGCCGGGTTTCGCCCAGAACAGCATCAAGACCTACGGGGTGCCGACGCCCGGCACCGGCAGCAGGAGCCCTGACCTGTGGCCGACCACCACGCCCCGGATCGGTGCCGGCACTTTCGGTCTCACCATCAGCAATGGTCTGGCCAGCGCCCCGGCGGTGGGTTTCGTAGGGATCCAGACCGCCAACACCGGCATCGGCGGCGTGACGGTCCTCATCGACTTCGCCACGTCCCTGCAGCTGCCATTCGTGACCCTGGATGCCCAGGGGGCCCAGACCTACCAGCTGCCGATCCCCAACAAGAGCTCCCTGGTCGGCGTCACCGTGTATTCCCAGGCGTTCATCGCCGATTCTGGCGGTGCGCCCCTGGGGTTCTCCGCGACCCAGGGATTGAGCCTCAAGCTTGCGAACAAGGGGCTGCTGTTGGGCTCGCGCTCCATCGGCGGCAGCCAGGATCCGCAGGCGGTCGTGGACCTCGGCGCAAACCAGCTATCCTACTTCGGCGCCAACCAGGTGGACAACGGCAACGACGTGCACTTCACCATCGGACGCACCCACTGCATGGTGCCGGCGGGCCTGAGCGGCAACGTCTCGCTGTTCGACTGCAGCATCGTCCCGCCCAAGTTCGTGACCACGTTCAGCGCCCAGAAGATACCGTGGTCCGTCACCGCCAACCCCGACGGGCTGCGGGCGTACGTGGTGAACCAGGGGCCAGCCAACTCCAATCCCGTGGTCCAGGTTGTCTGGGCGATTCCCACCCTGCCGACCTTCGGCAGCCAGTTCTCCGGCGGCAACATCGCCCTGGGCAGCATCATCGATGCCTTGCGCATGGAGTTCACCAGCAACGGCAAGATCGGCGTCCTGGGCACCCTGGGCCTGTTCGGCGGCGGCGCCGACGTGCGCAAGTATGACACCGCGGTCGGCAGCACCACCTACCACAAGCAGTTGGGCAACGTGCAGTTCAGCGGCATGTACATGTTCGCGTTCGCGGTCCTGAAAGACGACAGCACCGTGGCCGCCGCCATGGCGCCCCTGGGGAGCCCCGGGCAGGTACCGCTCATCGACCTCAACACCATGCAGGTGATCGACATCGATCCGATCACGGCCGGCATCCAGAGCATCGGCACGGAGGTGCGCACCACCCGCACGCCGATCGGCCGGGTGGTCAGCGACGCGGTCTGCGGGCCGCGGGGGAAGTACCTCTACCTTGCCAACACCGAGAACATCGGCGGCAACCTCGTCTACTCGATCCTGCAGATCGTCATCGACCGCAAGGACCCGAGCTTCGGCACCTGGACCAAGGCGACCACCTCTTCGTCGGTGAACGGCCTTGCAATCAGCGATGCCGGCGACCGGCTCTACGCAGCCACCGCCACCGCCATCCAGGAACACGACACCCAGAAGCTGACCACGGTCGTACGCAGCTGGACCGTCAGCGGCGTGGCGCGCCTGGCCTTCCGCTAGGCCGCCGCGGACCCGGTCCCGGTCAGGTCACGGCGCCACCACAGGAACTGCCTGCCCCCGCGGTGCAGCCCAGGCAGTGGTCTCCGGTCACCACCGGCCGTCTGCGCAGGACCTCGAAG
>QJVU01000039.1 GCA_003235605.1 Planctomycetota bacterium
AGCTGCGGAACGGATCGAGCAGGCAATCCGGGGGCTGCGCCCGTCGGTGCCGGGTACAGAGTTGCACGTCGTGGGCGGGATCGGCAGACCGCCGCTCGAGAGAACCGCGCAGAATCGTGAGCTGTGGAAGCTCGCACAAGAGGCGGCCGGTGAGCTCGGGGTTGCTCTGGGTGAGGCCTCTGCCGGCGGCGGCTCGGACGGCAACACCACCAGCCTGCTGGCGCCGACGCTGGATGGCCTTGGAGCGGTCGGGGACGGGGCCCATGCCGCCCACGAGTTCCTGTTCGTGGAGAAGATGGTCGAGCGCGCCGCGCTGCTCGCCCTGCTGCTCGCGCAGCCGCCTGTCCGTGACACCTGGTCCACGCCATGACCGACAAGCTCTTCTTCGCTTCGTTGACCCGCATCACTGACCTTCAGACGGTGCCGTTCGAGACCGCGCTGTTGCCGATGGACCAGTGGGCGTGCGGAGACTACGTGTTGGGACGCGTCAACCGTCCGCCGCGTGGCTACCGGGCAATCGAGCTGACGACGGGTCGGATGGCTGAGGTCGTGGAGGGCAACACGGCTATTGGTGCCTTCGGCGATCGTCATGCCACGCTCGAGGCCGTGGGGACCTGGAGAATGATCGGGTCCGATCTGCAGATGCATGCGCTCACTTCCGGTGGCCTGTTCGGCAAGGTGACGTCCGGTTCGCGAGTGCTGCCGCCGCTGCTCGACATGGACTACGAAGGCCATGTCATGCGGAACTCGCAGAAGGTCAACATGGCGCAGTTCGTGCCACCGGCACCGGCAACGAACTATGCCTGCCCAACGATACTGGTCGTCGGCACATCGATGTCCGCTGGCAAGACGGCTTCGGCCAAGGTCATCATCCGCGAGCTCAAGCGGCGCGGTCTACGGGTCGTCGGCTGCAAGCTCTCGGGTGCCGGCCGCTATCGCGACATCCTGGGCATGTTGGATGCGGGGGCCGACGCGATCTTCGACTTCGTGGATGTCGGCTTGCCCTCTTCGGTCGTCAGGCGCGATGACTTCATACCTGTCCTCGACAACCTCCTGGCCCGGATCGCAGCGACGGAGCCGGACGTCGTGGTTGCCGAGGCCGGTGCGTCGCCGCTGGAACCGTACAACGGGGACGTCGTGGTCGAGAGACTACGCGACCAGATCAAGTGCACGGTGCTGTGCGCGTCGGATCCCTACGCCGTGGTCGGCGTCATGCAGGGTTACGGGATGAGGCCGGGTATGGAGCCCGACTTGGTTGCTGGTATCGCCACGAGCACGTCGGCGGGCATCGAGCTGATCGAGAAGCTGACGGCGTGCTCGGCCATCAACATGCTGGATCCGGACTCGCTTCCGCTGTTGCGCAATGTGCTGTTCGAGCGGCTGAAGGCCTAGGCACGTTCCCGGTCGGCTGCCGGTCTTCTGACTACGAAGTGGCGCGAGACACGTCATCGCCCTGGGCCTTGTGGGGGCCGATGTACTCGGTATCGTCGCTGGTTGCCGCAGACATGTCCCAGCCCAGCGCCGTGTACACCCTCGTCCTCCGGAGCCTCCTCCTGGGTCTCGGCCTGCCAGTCTTCCTGCAGGCGCAGGGCCTCACTGCCCGGGTCAACGACACCGTTTCCCACGGCAAGGTGCGTGACAGCAGGCTGTCGTTCGACGAGGCCATTTCGCTTGCCAACGGAACCCTGGCCGTTACCTCGCTCTCGACAGCCGAACGGGCTCGGGTCTCGGGTACCGGCAGTGCTTTGGAAACGATCGTCCTGGATGCAGCAGCAACGCCAACGATCAAGCAGGAACGTGCGCTGACTCCCATCACTGGTCAGGGCAGACTCATCCGCATCAGTGGCGTGGTCGACAAGGGCGCCAAGCCCGTTCTCGATGTAGGCAGCAGCGGCGTTGGCCTGTCGATCCGCACCCACTTGATCGAGGTCTCGGGCCTCGAGATTCGGGGGGGCGAGGTGGCAGTGGACGGCAGCACGTTGGCGGGCACGCTGGAGGCCCCGGCGCGCCTGATCGGGTTGGATGCCAGCAACCAGACGAGGGCGTGCTTCCACTTCCATGCAACGAACGCGGACAAGGTTGCCTTCTACGTTGCGGACGGAGCCCTGCGGAATTCGCCCGTGGGGTTCGATCTGGACGACAATGGCAGCGGCGGCCAACTGATCGTGGAAGGCGAGCGGCTCGACTTCTCCAAGGTCACCCTGGGCGTCGATCTCACGGTGAACTCGAGCGGGGACACCAGCACGTGCCGCTGGTGGCGTTCGTTCTTCCGGGAGGGTGATACGTTCCTCAGGGTCCGGCGCACCAGCACCAGTAACCAGCGCCAGATGTTGGACATCGTCCACGGAGACTACGAGGGCACGAGTGACGTCATCGATGTGGAGGGAAACGCCTCTGCCGAGACCGTGTTCCACCACCATCACGCGCGGTTCGCGGCGCCGAAGGGAAAGAACGCTTTCCGGGTGCACCCTGCAACCGGCTGGTTCGATCTGCACGGTAGCGAGATGGTCTTCGAGGGGGACGTGAGCATCCATGCAGGACGCCTTACTCGCCAGATCTGGAGCCACAACAACGTCTTCAACAACTGCACGATCCAGGTCGACAACGCTGGTGTGGCACCGGACATGCTCTGGAATCGGTACCAGGGCTGCCGGATCGACGTGCTCCCCACGAACACGCGGGCGTTTTCGATCTACGCCTCCGAGTTCTACAACACGACCTTGGTGGGGCAATCTACGTCGGGTTCCCTGAGCCTTGTCGATGCCTACATGTCGGAAACCACGACATCAGGCGCAGTGAGCGTAACGAGCACCGTCCCCGCACCGTGGCAGGGAACCACCTCGGTAAGCGACAGCCTGCCCCGCATCGGCTCCAATGTCGTGCTGGCCTCGTTCCTCCCGCCGAACATGGACCTGCTGTGGACGGTGGGCCTGAGCCTGGCCCGTCCGACAACCACCACCGATCCGTACCGCTTCTACATGGACGTGTCCAGCCTGTTGATCATCAGCTCGCCGGTGGGCAGTGGCCTGCGACTGATCCCGGTCACGATTCCCAACGACACGGCTTTGGCCGGTATCGAGGTGTATCTCCAGGGCGCCAGCTATCCGACAGGGGCGCTCAAGTACGCACCGTTGCTCTATCTGCCCACGGGCTCGAGGCTGACGCCGAGGCTCTGACACGGGTCGGCAGGGTTTCCCTGTTATCCCGCGTTGCCGGGCAACTATCTCTTTCTTTCCGGCTCGGGAACACCCCACCACGTACCGTCACCATGGGAGCAACTACCATGAGAGCAACCTTTGCTGTCCTCACACTTGCGCTTCTCGTCGGTTCGCCCCTGGCCCAGGCTCCCAACGGCTATCTCGTGACTGCCGAGACGTGGAGCCAGC
>QJVU01000339.1 GCA_003235605.1 Planctomycetota bacterium
ATTGCACTCAACCACAGTGGATATTCAGCCATCACCTCACCCTCGCCATCGCTCGATAGAACGTTGGGACTCGCCTCTGAGCCCATTCCGCGAAACACCCACCGTCTCCGCTCTGGTGGGCGAACGCGCCTTCGATCGTCCCGCAGGATGCGCGCCCCATCCTCGCCAGCCGCAACGCGCAGCGGGCCCCCTCGAGGTAACGATCCCCGAGACTGAATGCCCACAGGGCCCCGGGGCACCACTTGCGTTGCGGCTGCCACGGTCCGATCGACAGGGGGCCATCGACCCAATGACATCGCATTCCGGGCGGGCCGTCCTTGCAGCGCTCCTCGAGCACATGCCTGGCTAGCCGCGTCTCGTGCCACGCCTGTGCTGCGAGCCAGGCCCGCTCCCATCGCACCTTCGTCAAGCGGCAGATGGCAGCCGCCGCTGGCCTGTAGAGCGAGATGCGCTGGTTGTGAGAATCGGCGCGATCCAAATAGCAGTGTGGGAGCGCGAGCCAGATCGCTAGGATGGCTTGGATGCAGGCGGTCACAGCACACCAGCCTTTCTGGCGATGCGCATTGCCAGTTCGCGTTCCTGCTTGTTCTCTGGTGTGCCCGGAGTGTGACGCGGGCCAAGCCACTTGTCGGGTTCGGCACGGAACAAGTACCAACGCGCTTTGATGCGCTCTTCCCGACAATCCTCCCGGTGGCAACTGGCAAGCATCAATGCTCCGCAGAGGGATTTGACCGTAAGCCGCAGCTCCTCCTCGGTTGCAGGCTGACACTCGTCCACCGCTTCGATGATTTCCCCGATCGTTCTCACGACTTTTCCTCCGGAAACAACCTAGCCCCCGCTCCATCGCCGAACTGGTTGTCGGCCATCATGCGTTTCGTGGTGCCGGCAGCCTCGTGCCCCCACCCGCACCGCTCCCACTCCCAGTCGATGAGCATGCGCTGGGCTTCGTCGCGGTCGCGTTTGGCATTGGCCAGTTCGCGCTCGGTCTGCTCGGTACTGGCGCGCAGTGTGGCCACAAGGCATTCGGCAACCTCCGCTCGTCTACGAGATACGTCGCGCTCACGCAGCGCCCACTCCTTGTCCTCGCGCAGACGCTGGACCTCGGTTTCATCGTGTTCGCTCATCGCCTCATCCTCGACTGGTGCTCCAGCACCCAGCAGATGCAGCCGGCCGCAACGCAGCCAACCACCGCGATCCACACGTGCGTGTGGAGTGTTTCCGTGAGCCAACTCAGTGCCGGGGAAGAGGTCGACGAGACTGTCGTGCGGCGCCGCGCCTAACAGCGCGAAGAGCCACATCACGAACTTGATGGGCTTGGCACCGATTAGGCCAGCGCCCCGTGGGCAACCAGCATACAGAGCGTCGGGAACGCCAGGGAAACGCCATCGCGCCGGTACCACGATGACATACTCGTGGATGTTCGAGGGGCCCCTGGCCCGAGCCGGGTGGTGGCTCTTGGTCCAGGGGCAGTGGATCGCCTCGCGGGGGCACAGCGGCAGGACGTCGCGCAAGGCCTCTGCTGACGTCGACAGCGCCCAGCCATCGTACGCCATCAGCTGCTCCACTAGACGGCGGTGGTCGACCTCTCCTGCGTAGGTTGGCTGATCGCCGTAGTACCGGTGGGCGAGCCCGGGGAAGGGGGGATCTGCGTAGATCAGCCGCTTCGGAGCGTCGCCGAGGCCCTCGACGACGGCTAGCCTCCGTGCTCTCCAGGCCGCCTGGCGGCAGTTCTGCGAGCAGTATCGTCGCCTACCCCTCGAGGTAGACGGTGGGAGCGGGGCCTTACACCAGAGGCAAGCGTCGTCAGCTGCTCGAGCAGACGGACCGTCGCTTCCTGGAGCAGGCGACGGCCGGCAACCGTCGTCTGGTGATGAGGGCGACGTCGCCGGAGTACTCGGGAGACTCACGGCAGGACCCCCATCCGGTGGGCGGCTTCGGCGAGCGCGAAGCGGGCGACGTGGGGAGGGACTTCGAGTGCGATGGACTGTTGCGCTTTTGCACGCACACCCATGCAAACACAGGCTTCCCCGCGCTCGACCAGGACCTCTATCTCTGCGGAATCACTCAGGGAGGCGTGTTTAACGCTACCCGTTTTCGGATTCGTAAACCGCAGGTCCCCGGTTCGAGCCCGGGAGCTGGCTCCCTCCAAAGGCTCGTCGCCAGATTCGCTGTTGCTTATTTGTTGCGTTTGGATCGGGGAGATCGTGAGGAGTGCCTTCTCAGCGAGCTCACCCAGTGCCTCAGGCCGTGGTTTCCCGTAGACGCGATCCACCATGGCGGCCGTCGTGTGGCCCAGCAGGCGGCGGATCACATCGCGGGGAACGCCGGCCTCGTACAGCAGCGTGGAGTGTGTACGGCGGAGGTCGTTCGGGGTACAGCGCTCGATGCCGGCCCTGCGGCACGCGGCGGCTAGGTCCCGTCGGATGTTCTGCCACGGCTTCAGCGGCAGGTGGTCAATCGCAGCCCGAACCAGTGACCGAAACACAGACAGGATCGGAAGGTGCCGCCGTGACCCCTCCGTCTTTGTCCCGCCCACGAACACGGTGCCCCCCTCAAGGTCCACATCGCTCGGCAGGATTCGGTGCGCCTCCGACAGTCGGAGCCCGAGCCCCACGGTGATGGCCACGAGCGCCCCCCTCGCCGGCTCGAGCTCCGCCATGAGCCTCACCACCTCCTGACGGCTCAGGGCGCGCTTGCGCGGCTGGTAGCCCGTGTGGAGGTCGAGCGGGCGGAGTGCCGCCAAGTCCCCAGGGTAGCACCCGGATCGCTTCGCCAGCTTGAGGACCTGGGTCAGGCACCCGAGCTCCTTGACGATCGTGTGGTCCGTCACGCCGTCCCCCCTGCGGGTGGCCACGTATTCGTCGACGGCTGGCGGTGTGACGTCGATGAGTCTGCAGGCGCGACCGAGCACACCGAGCACGTTGGCCAGCTTCTGCTCGTACACCTGCACCGTTGATTCCGACTTTTCGCGCTTCTTGACGGCTACGAGTTCGTCACACCAGTGGCCGAGCTCCGCCTCTTCCGCGGCCGCCGTGGCTGGATCTGCGGCAAGTCGTTCGCGGGCTCTGAGCCAGATCTTTGCGTTGTCGAGCGTTCGACACTTCGTCGACTTCTGCCCGCCCGTGACCGGATCCGTCCGGATCCACCAATAGCTGCCGCGGAGGAAGAGCCCTTGTCGTTTGCGAGTAGCCATCGTTCGAACGTCTCCCTGGCAATGCGCCAGCTTCTACCGAATCGTCTCCCCCCTGCTTCCTTCATCACACGGCACGCTGCGCGTGGCCCGCAGTTGAGGGCCTTCTGGACTTCCGCCGGGTCGAGTACTGGTGGCAGATCAGTCATCACGCAACCCTCCGATCGCTGTGAGCCAGCTGTCGCCGGTGAT
>QJVU01000017.1 GCA_003235605.1 Planctomycetota bacterium
AGGTGCGGCGACTCGCCTGTCAGCGGCTGGGTATCACGACCTAGCCATTGCAAAGCCTTTCAGAAGGAGGTTTTTCCATGGGCGAGACGAGCCAGCGCCGGCGCCGCATGGCGGTGTTCTACGGTCGCGAAGCGCAGGACCTGGGGCCCGAGATGATGCCCCGGGAGGGGATCGACGACAGCGTACTGGCGGGGCTGGCGAAGCTGGCCGCGGTGGATTACCGGGAGGGCACGGGGGAGCGCAACCTGGTGCTGTTCAGCGAGCCGGGGGAGCGGGGTATGAGCCTGGTCCACGTCTGGTTCAAAAGCGGCTACGTGCTACCCTTTCACAGCCACAATGTCGACTGCCTGTACTACATCCTCGGCGGCGAGCTGCGCATGGGCTCGCATACCCTGGGCAGGGGCGACGGCTTCTTTATTCCCGCCGACCACGGCTACGGCTACGAGGCGGGTCCTGACGGGGTCGAGCTGCTGGAGTTCCGCAACGCGACCCGCTTCAACCTGCTGTTCCGCCCCAACAGCGAGGCCCGCTGGGAGCAGATGGCGCGCACTTTCCAGGATCGCGCCGCGAAGTGGGAAACGGAAACGGTGCCGCCCTCCGAGCGCTGATCGAGGGCTGTTTCAGCGCGACCGCCAGCCCCGCCGGTCCCCGCACCCCCAGGAACCAGGGCCCGTTATCCGAGCTGATGACGATCAGCGTGTACTCCGTAAGACCGCGCTGCTCCAGTGCGTCGACGATCCGCCCCACACCTTCGTCCAGCTCCGCCAGCACGTCGCCGTACCAGTCGGCCGCGGATCGGCCCAGGCGATCCGGGCTGGTCGACAGGGGGGTCGTGGGGGAAATTGACCGATATGGAAGGTGATTTTGTCCGCCACGGCATGCAAGGGCAAGCAAGCGGCCGGGCGATTGCGGGCCAGGTGCCTTATGGGTTAAGTAAGCGTATGCTCGCCGACGCTGCACGATAATGTTTAAGTAAAGAGGCACAGGATATGTTCAGTCCGTTGAAGTCCGGCGCGAGACCGCAGTGCGGATCGCGACGCAAGGATCGTCACCACCTTGGGACGGCCGTTGCGCTGCTAGCCCTTGCCACGGCGGGGGACATCCCCCTGGCGGTGGCCCAGGGGGGTACCGGCCCGGTCATGCTGGAGGAAGTGCTGGTGACGGCGCGCCGCCGGGAGGAGAGCCTGCAGGAGATCCCCGTGGCCGTGAGCGCCCTGAACGAGAACTACCTGCGGGAACAGAACATCACCGAGCTGAACCAGATCGGGACGCACGTTCCCTCCCTGCGCATCTCGGAGGGCGGCACCAGCACCAACACACCCATCATCACGCTGCGGGGCCAGCGCCCCTCGACAGTCACCATCACCGAGGATCCGGCGGTGCCGACCTACTTCGCGGAGATCGTCCTGACCCCCACCCAGGGCACCAACCTCGGCATGTACGACCTGGCCAACGTGCAGGTGCTGAAAGGGCCCCAGGGCACCCTGTTCGGGCGCAACAGCACCGGCGGCGCGATCCTGCTCACCCCCCAGACGCCGGGCAACGAGCTGGCGGGTTACGGCGAGGTCCGGGTGGGCGACTATGACCTCCTGCAATTCGAAGGTGCGGTGGACGTGCCGGTCAGCGACAGCCTGCGCTTCCGTTTCGCCGGCCGCAGCCTCGACCGGGATGGCTACCAGAACAACGTCTTCGACGCCCCCGTCGGCGGCGACGAGAAGTACTGGGACGAGAATTCCGAGGGATTCCGGGTCACCACCGCCTGGGATGCGACCGACCGGCTCAGCAACCTGCTGACGGTGAGTTACGATCGCAACAAGATGCTGGCGCGGATGATCACGCCACAGGCCTGGAATTCCGATACCCAACTGGGGATTCTCTACGATTTTATCTGGAACGGCGGGCTCGGGATCGGCGGCAAGTCCATCGACGAGGCGCTGGAGCGGCAGAAGCGCAGCAGCTGGACCAACGGCTCCGCCGACACCCGCGCCACCGAAAAGGTGGAAAACTGGATCGTATCGAATATCACCGAGTACGAGCTGAGCAGTAACTACAGCATCAAGAACATCATCGGCTACCGGAACCTGGACAGTACCACCAGCAATGATGCGGACGGCACCAGCGTGCCCCTGTTCGGCTCCATCACCTCCGCTACGGAATTCTATACCACCAAACCGGTTCTGGGCGGGGTCAACAGCTCCCAGTACAGCGAGGAACTGCAGTTCCTGGGCAACAGTTTCGACAATCGCCTGGACTGGATCGCCGGTGTCTACTGGATGCGGATGGAGGGATCGGATGTGCTCTGGGCCGTCCTGCCGGGTATCTACCCCGGCTGGCCGGGGTCGGGGATACCCCAGATCGACGCAATCGCGAACCAGGGGAATGTCATAACTTCTCCCAACGCCAATGCGGATCACGAGGCCTGGGCGGTGTACGGCGAGGGCACCTGGAGCTTCAACGAGAGGTGGTCGGTCACCGCCGGTGCCCGGCAGACCTGGGACCACCGCAAGATCGAGGCCATGAACTACGGCTTCAACCAGGAGACGCTGGTGGTCGACTGCGGCATGTTCGACGAGGATAACAACCGGCTTCCCTTCGGCCCCGAGTGCGTGCGCAGCGCCGACCACGACTTCGACAAGCTGACCGGCCGCGGTTCCGTCAACTGGACGCCCCAGGATGACCTGCTGCTGTACTTCAGCGTGGCGAGCGGCTACCGCACGGGCGGCTACAACGCCCGCGCGACCAACAACTTTACCCTGCAGCCTTTCGACGACGAGACGGTGGTCAGCTACGAAATCGGCAACAAAGCGGACTGGAATCTCTTCGACCTGTCCTCCTTCCGGACCAACCTGGCGATCTACTACCAGGACTACGACGATATCCAGAAGACCGTCTCCCAGATCAACACGGAGACCGGAGCCTTCGAGACGGTGACCATCAACGCCGCCAAGGCCGAGATCTGGGGCGGGGAGTTCGACGTGACCATCGCCCCCACGGCGAACCTGGTCATCAACCTGGGCTACGCCTACGTCGACGCCAAGTACAAGGACTGGCCGCGCCTGGTCGAGAGCGGCGAGATCGTGGACTTCACCCGGGCCAACTTCCTCTACGTGCCGGAAAACTCCGCCACGGGCTCCGTCACCTACACCCTGCCGCTGCCCGGCAGCTGGGGCGAGGTCAGCCTGAATGCCAGCGGCTACTGGCAGGACGAGATGTGGACCAACGACGACCCCTGGCGCTGGCCCGAACTGGGCTGGTCGGACGAGAACCTGCAGAGGGCACTCGCCACGGCCAAGACGGACTCCTACTACGTCTGGAAGTTCCGGGTCGACTGGATGGGCGCGATGGGCTCCGGGTTGGACGTGGCGGCCTACATC
>QJVU01000627.1 GCA_003235605.1 Planctomycetota bacterium
GAAGTGGCGGTGTTGTTGTAGCATGCAGGGCCCAGGGTGGTGTACTGCGGCGGCGTGGCGGAGATCGCGTCGGGATGCGCGTCCAGGAAGAACAGGCTGGGGCTGGCCGTGCCCGACTTCATGACCAGGTCGATCAGCAGGTCGCCCTTGGTGTGGACGTAGACGAACGACGAAGACCCCGGCACCGTGTAGCTGAAGGGCGACGGCCCCGGGTTCTGCTTCTTCTCCGCGGGCCAGTTCAACACACCGGAGAAGAACAGCTTGGCGTCACTGCCGACGTTGTTGGAGAACACGTTGCTCATCTTCGCTGCCGGACGGGCGCTGGTGCTGAGGGTCAGGTCGATGGGCGGTTTCCAGGCGGCGTAGTCGCCGGCGCTGGCCAGGGTGTTGGCGCGCCGCCAGGCCAACTGCTTGATGGAACCCGTCAGACTGGCCACCACCGAGGTGCCGCAGATCTGCTGGTAGCGTGAGGAGGTCGCACCACTGGTGTTGAAAGGCGGCCCGAACTGAGAAGGGCCCTCCACCGTGGTGTCTCCCACGGGAAACACGACCTTGGTCTGGGCGAGGGCTGCGACGCTGGTCAGGGCGAAAGCGACCATGGTGAGTGACAGGTGGCGATGCTTCATGTCGATGCTCCGAAGGGGTTGGCTCTTTGGATCTGGACACATACTGGCGACATCCTAGCGCACCGCTATCGCGAAGAAGTTCGACCGTGGAAGAATCCCTTGCAGGGACCCGCTCAGTTCCCGAGCAGGATCCTGCCGTAGTTCGTCGCTGTGGCGCCGAACGGGTTGGCCTGCCGGTCGAAGGGCAGCATCTGCGCATGGACCTTGGTGCAGACGAGGCTCGCGGTGTTGGGGACCCCGAAGCTCGAGCTGAACCCTCCGTTGGAATCCGTCGCAACGGAGAGTATCACGTCGTTGCTGATATACAGGCGGCACCCGGGTGCGCCGGCCAGCGCCAGGTCGAAAGGCGTCGAGAGCTGTCGCAATCCCAACACGAAATAGGCGGCGGTGGAAGGCAGCGCGTTGGTGAGGGAGACCGTCAGGGACTTGCCAAGCATCGCCGAGCCGGTCAGATCCAGGCTCGGCAGCTTGTTGTTGCTGCCCATGCAACTTTCGCCGAACTTGCCGAGATCGGCGGCGCTGTAGACGATCTCGATCTTCTGGGCGCTGGAGCTCGAACTGCTCCCGGTCGCCGGTGGCTGGCCCCCGGACCATGACGTGCCAAAGGCAAAGACACGTTGGCGGGCAGCGGTGTGGAAGCCCGGGAACGAGCTACTGGTGTTCACCGATCCGGCACCGGTCACCATGACCTGGACGATCAGCGACCCCCGGCTCGGGATGTACAGGAACGGGGTCTGCAGCCCGATGCGGTTCCACTGGTTGCCGGTCACGTGCCAGGCATAGTCCGTGGCCTTCAGCACCGTGACCGCGTTGCTGGAGATGTTGTTCGAGAACGTCGCGGACATCGTGGTGCCGCTGCCCTGGAAGTAGTCCAACTTGATCTCGATGGTCTTGAACTTCCGGATGCCGGTGACGCAGGGGGCGAAGCCAAGGTCGCAGATCAGGCCGACCTGGTTGCCCACGTCCGAGGCGGTGACCAGCTGGTGATAGAGCTGGTTGCTCCAGTTGGTGTCGGTGGTGGAGGTGTGGCCGAACGGAATGACGTTGCAGCCGCCCGTGGTGGCGTCCTTGTCCGGTACGAAGTAGCTGGTGGCTGTCTGGGCTGCGGCGGTGCTCAAGGCGAGCATCAGGACAACGGGGAAGGAGAGGCGGCGTGTTGTGGGTCGCATGGTCAGGGTGGCTGGGGAAAAGGGCGGGGGAAAGGGCTGGCCCGGGGGAGAAGGTGATGGCCGGATTCTACCCGAAACCGCAGCGCCTACCTGATGGACCAGTGTCCGGCCCGCCTGACGCCCGGCAATTCCGGCCTGACGTCTACTTCACAGGTCCACGGCGCCGGTAGCTGCCGTAGACCGTTTGATCGTAGATGCTCCACGGCAGCGCCAAGGTGTCGGCCAGGAAGCTGAACGGCAGATCGAAGACGTAGAGGACGTTGAAGTACGGCTGCTCGGGATCCTCGTCGGGAGGCTGGCCGATCGCCGTGGACGGGTCCATCACGTTCAGGTCCCAGAGCACCCCGCTGTAGACCCGCACCAGGTTGTGGTTCTCCGGCAGCTTCTCCTCGAATCCGTCCGCCCAGGTGATGAAGCTCCCACAGCCAGACAGGAGGAACGTGAGCAGCAGGGAGAGAAGGGCTGGCGGGTGCTTACGGTGATTCATCGGTTCGGCGCGAATCCTAATGGTCGGGGTCGTGGCCCGGAACCCCGCGTCCGTCGTCCGTTGGACGACCCCTGGCAGATCCTCTTCCCACACGTCCAGGACCTCTACACGCGGCGGCGGAAAAAACGTTCCAGCTCGCTGCCGGTGAAGGTCAGGACGGTGGGACGGCCATGGGGACAGTTGTGCGGGTGTTCCAGCCCCTGTGCCTCTTCCAGCAGCGCACGGATCTCCTCGTCGGTGAGTACGTCGCCGCTCATGACGGCGCGCCGGCAAGCCATGGAATGGAAGCGCTCGGCAATGGCGGAGGGCGCCGTCGGCCGGGCCTCAGGCCCACCCCCCTGGCCTCGGTTCCCGCTCCCAGCCGGCTCGCAGTCCCGGCTCCCCGCCAGGAAGGACTCCACCAGGCGGCGGGGATCGGCGTGGCCCAGCACCGCGGGCACGCCGTGCACGGCAACGGCATTGCCGCCGAAGTCCCTGAGCACCAGACCCTCCTGGGCCAAGGCCGCGCCAGCCTCCAGCAACCAGGCCTTGTCGCTCGGCGACAGTTCCAGCACCTCGGGAACCAGGAGTCCCTGCACCTGCATGGGCTGATCCGCCGCACGGCGCTGGAACCGCTCGTACAGCACCCGCTCGTGGAGAGCATGTTGGTCCACCACCACCAGGCCATCGTCTCCCTCGAACACCAGGTAGAGGTCCAGCACCTGCAGGAAGCGGCCCGGGCGGAGACCATGGAAGGGGTTGGCCACCCTTGGTGAGGGTCCAGGCTCTCGCACCGCGGGCGGCGGCACCGCCGGCGGGGCCGGATCCCGGCCGAACAGGTCGGCCGGCAGATCCGGCAGGCCAGAGCGGGCCCTGGGCAGGGCGGTACCTACCGCCAGAGCGGACGCCCCGGAGCCGCGGGCCCGAAGACCGCGTTGCACCGCATCGTGGAGGATGCCACATGCCAGGCGCGGCTTGGTGAAGCGCACCTCCGCCTTGGTGGGGTGCACGTTCACGTCCACCTCCTCAGCTGGCAACCACAGGGTCAGGAAGTAGGCCGGGAAGCGGCCATGTACGAGCCAGGCCCGGTAGGCCTGGCGGATGGCGAAGGAA
>QJVU01000588.1 GCA_003235605.1 Planctomycetota bacterium
TGAACTCCTGACGCCACTCCGTGGCCCAGTCCTCCTCGAAGGAGACCGCGGGCCGCTGGAGAGAGAGGCACAAGCCTTCGAGCGCCACTTGGCGCAACCCCGGTTCATCGTCACCAACCGCGGTATCGTACAGGAAGTCAACTGCCATCTTCCCTCCTTGGACGCTGGTGGTGGCGGCCTCGCCCTTCAACTGTGCGCAGAGCCGAACGAGCGTCAATCGCACCAACGGATCGCTGTCATAGGGATTGCCCTGTCCCCATTCTGCAGGGGCCGTTATGCGGCGGAGCACGTAGGGCACGCCGATTGGACCGCACAACCGGGAGTAAGCGCGGATCGCAACGTCCCGGAGTTCGCGGCTGCCAACCGTGAGGCTGTCTCGGAGACCGAGACCCACCGCGAACAAGAGCGCCCTGCGCAACGCGGCCCGCAGGGTCTGCCGCATCGCGCGATCGCCCTCCTTGGCGCAGCCAGCGGCCAGCGCAAGTAGCAGCTGCCGGCGCTTCACCGCCGACGGGTGCGGGCAGCTGGTGACTGTGGCCACCGCGGCGCCGAAGGCCTTGCGCTGTCCTTCTTCCATCCGGACCGCCTTGCGCTTGGAGGGCCAGTGCTTCTCCATCTCCCCTTCGGCGGCCTCCACCTGCGCCCGGCGTTCTTCCGAGTCGTCCGTGGTGTCGAGCACAGGGTCCATGACGTTCAAGCCCAGGTCTCTGGCGATGCTCTCGACTCCCTGCAGACACACCACGCGGTTCAGGAGATTGCGGTCCTTCTCCACCACCCAGAGCAGCCGCGCCGCGACCTGCGATGCGCGCCCCAGGTCGTCACCGATCATGCGAGTGAGGATCGTCAAACGCTTGCGGGCATAGCCGGAAGGGTTCTCCTGGGTCACGGGAGCTGGCTTCACGCCCATCAGGTTCGTGAACAGGAAGTCGAAGCCGAGACCCTCCATCTGCCGCACGTACCAAGGCAACCTCTCCGGGGCCTGCACATACTCCAGTGTCTCTGGCTCCTTCATGGGATCTGTGCGGGCAGCGACAGAGTCAAACTCCGTAATCAGCCTCTGGAAGCTCTTGTCCAGACTGAGCCGCTGACCGACGCCCCCGTCGAAAGCACTGGCGATGCTACTGCAGCCCGCGAGGAACCAGACCGGGATCAGGCTGACGTGCCGATTCATGCGGGCGCACCGTAGCCTTCGGGGTGCTCCTGATGCCAACGCCATGCGGTCTGGACGATGGTCTCGATGCTGCCGAGTTGAGGGTGCCAGGACAGCTCCGTCTGGATCTTGCGGCTGCTGCCCACCAATGTCGCGGGATCCCCGGGGCGGCGGGGGCCGATCTGGCATGGAACCTTGCCACCACACACGGATTCGGCGGCGCGGATCACCTCCAGCACCGACGTGCCGCGCTCGTTGCCGAGGTTGTAGGCGGTCAACCCCGCTGAGAGCCGGGGTGCTGCTTCCAGCGCCAGGACATGGGCTGCCGCCAGGTCGGTGACGTGAACGTAGTCCCTGACGCACGTGCCGTCCGGGGTGGGGTAGTCGTCGCCAAACACAGTCAGGACCGGTTCACCATCGGCCGCGGCGCGCAAGACCAGGGGGATCAGGTGCGTTTCGGGCCGGTGGTCCTCTCCAAGGCGCCCCTCAGGGTCCGCCCCGGCGGCGTTGAAGTAACGGAGGGCCACACCGCGGATCCCGTGTGCCCGGCCAAAATCGCGGATCAAGCGCTCACACCAGAGCTTGCTCTCTCCATACGGGTTGACCGGCTGTTGCGGGGCGTCCTCGGTGATCGGCATGCTCGTCGGTTCTCCGTACGTGGCACAGGTCGAGCTGAAAACCAAAGGCTCGACTCCGGCCTCCACCATCGCCGCGAGCAAGTTGAGCGTGCCGACGACGTTGTTCCGGTAGTAGCGCCCCGGATTCACTACCGATTCACCTACGTAGCAATTGGCCGCGAAGTGCATCACGGCTGCCACTTCGCGGTCCCGGAACACTCCGGCCAGGAACTCCGGGTCGAGCAGGCTACCCTCGGCGAGTTCCTCGCCTCGCACGGCCTGACGGTGGCCTTCGCTGAGATCGTCAACCACGACTACGCGGTAGCCCCTCTCGGTCAAGGCAAGGACCGTATGGGAACCGATGTAACCGGCACCGCCGGTAACCAGGATGTGACCAGTTTGCATTGCGCCAGGAGCATAGCTGCTTAGGCTTGAGAACAACCAACCGTACCCGCGCCGGAGGCAGGATCCTGCCGATTAATGGCCTCATGTCCCTTCGCCACGGCCCGGGCAGCGGCCCCGGTGGGATCGGCCAACGAGGGACGCCTCCCTAGCGCCCCAGCTTCTTCTTGAGACGCTGGATGTCCCTACGGATGCCGTCCTGAAAGGGGTCGAGCTCGCAAACGTGCTCGTAGGCGGTGACCGCGCCCTCGATGTCGCCGTGGATCTCCAGCGCTGCGCCGAGCAGGAACCAGCGCAGGTCGTCCTCCGGGCCATCCATGGCGTTCGCTTCGAGGATGGGGAGGATGGCCTCGAGGAGAACCTTGTTCCGCTGCACGCGCGTCCAGCCCTGCAGGGCGGTGCGCGCGGCCGTGATGCGAACGGCCAACGATTCGTCCTGTGTGGCGCGGCGTAGCGCACCATCCACCACCTCGCCCACCAGGCCCGCCATGGCGCCCACGGCGCGCCGTCGCACCAGGCTGTCCTCATCCTGGGAGTACAGGAGGATCGCCGCGCGAGCCTCGTCGGCGTGGCCGCCCAGGAGTTCCATCGCGGTTGCCCGCACGACCCTTGGCAGAGACTTGTCCGCGAGGACCTTCCTGAGCCCGGCTTGCGCGTCCGCTTCCTTCAGGCGCGCTGCACCCAGCGCCTGCATCCATGGCTTCGCTTCGGCCCTGTTGCCAAACCACCCAGCGTGTGCCTCCTCGAGCCTGGACACCGGAAGTCGAGGCGCACCCGGCGGTGCCATCAACCCGCCCTGGTGGCACCAAGCGCACGCCGGTGTGGCCGTGCGGTCCCCCTTGAGGTCAAAGCGCGGGGTACTGATCGAGTGATCCGCAATGACGCCATGACCCCGTTCGATCGTCAGAAAAGGCATGTGGCAGTTCACGCACCGCGAGCCGGCGCCTTGCGGATCGTGGTGTGTATGTGCGCGCAGGTTCCTGGCGATGGCACCGTGGCAGGTGGTGCACATCGAATCGTCGTGTGCCGGGCGCCGAAGTTGCGAGCGGTTGCCGGTGCCGTGCGGATCGTGGCAGGTTACACAGGTGAGCTTGCCCTCCCTCACGCACCGGCTTACGGAGAACGGCACTCCGTCGTAGGCAAGCTCCAACGGCCGTCCGGAGGGATCGAGCCGCTCGGGACTGATGAGCAGT
>QJVU01000302.1 GCA_003235605.1 Planctomycetota bacterium
ACGAGGATCGACAGATCCAACGTGCTGGCGGTGCCCACGCTCGGCGTGGCTCCGGCGCCGACCACCTTGTCCTCCTCGAGGGGACCCAGCTCGTTGAGCAGGTGGGTCTCCGTGCCCGGTGGCGTGATGGCGAGACCGACCACGTCCGGGGCCGATCCCGGGGTGCCGTCCATGTTCTTGTTGTAGCCGGAGATGAGCGGAGTGCCGTCCAGCCTGATGCGGACGTTTCGATCCTCGAGGGTCACCGCCGCCTGCAAGGGGGGCATCAGGGGCACCGGACCCAGGTAGGCAGCCACACGGCGACTGGTGTTGCGGTAGGTTCCGGTGACGATCACCTGGAAGACGTCCTCGTCCTCCTCGTCTATCTTGCCGTCGCCGTCGTTGTCCTTGCCGTCGATCTTGAGGTGGGTGGGCTCCACCCGGAAGGAGTGGCCGTTGCCAACGGTGCGGCCGTAGTTGCCACCATCGACGAGCATGCCGATCCGCCCCTGGTAGATGGCATCGTCGACCCCGGATTCGGCGGCCAGGAGCGCCAGCTCCTCCTCCTGCTCGACGCGCAGCTCCCTGGTCTTGCCGCTGAGGGTCGAGGTGAACGCCACCACTGCGATCAATAGCGGCATCAAGAGAACGAACAGGGTCACCATGACGAAACCCCGTTCCCGTCCATGAAGTCTTGACATCGTCTTGCCCTCGCGGCCCCGCGCCCCGTCGATCAGTTGTTGCGCATGTAGAAGCGTTGCTCCACAAAGCAGCGGTAAGTCCGTCCGTTCGAGCTGCGCCGCGCCACCTGCAGCCTCATGGACATGAGGCGGCCATCCAGGGCGAAGGAGCAAGCCTCCACCTCCTTGAGGATGGCGAGGGTCACGTCGTTCTGCAGCAGGGTGATGGAACCCTCGTCGATGAGGCCGTCGCCATCGTCGTCGATGTCGTTGTCGAGTTCTGTGGGCTCGAGGGCGAAGGTTATCCTGCGAGGCGTGGTCGCCAGGGAGGCGTTCATGGACAACAGCCCGCTGGCGGACAGGAACCGGATCCCTGGCCTCCACACCAGGTCCGTAGGTGGGATCCATTCGCCGACCTTGCTGGCCCGCAGCATGGTGACGTCCTCCTGCACCGCCTGCACCGTGATCGTCGTCATCTGCGCAGGACGGACGAGCTTGGCGATGCGCTGGGCCATCCGGCGGCAGTACGTCGTGACGTCGGCGGCGCGGCTGTTGGCCTCCATGCTCTCGTTGACGCTCGTCGTCGTGAAGGCGATGCCCACCATCAGAGGGATCACGACGGTCATCACGATGGACAGCTCGAGCAGCGTGAAGCCGCGTTCTCTGGGCTGCTTGGTGCTCATTTGCGTTCACCTATCAGTGACTGCAGGCGGATCTGCCGCCTGCCGGAAACCCCCGTCCAAGCGACCGTGGCGACGACGCGGTAGAGAGTGACGCCGAGCTCGGTTTGGTCCACGAACACCGCCAGCTGTCCTGGCAGGCCGTCGGGATCACCTGGCTGGGGCGTCAGGCCACCCGGCTTGCCGTTGCTGCCGGGAACAGGGAAGCCGACCCCGTCCAGCCCGGGCAGGGCGGTTTCGGGGATCGTGCGCAGCTGCTCCAGCGTGTTGAGCGCCGCGCCCAGGGCCAGGCTGGTCTCGCTGGTCGTCTGGCGTTGGTGGGCCTGCTGGATGACGGTGCTCAGCACGGCTCCGACCAGCACCAGGCTGACCACGGCTGCGATCATCACCTCGACGAGCGAAGTACCCTTCTGCAGGTTCTCAGACATGGGCTCTCACGGCGTTGGACGATGTACAAGCACATCGCTAGCTCGCGCCGATCCGATAGTCGAGAAGACAGGGGGGCAGGCTTTATGCCTGTGGCAGCAGACTTCTCAGGATGAGGCACCCTGCAGGGGCCTGCAGTGCCGGGATTCGACAACCCGCCGGCACCATCGGGTGTTGCGGTTGAGTCGTGCGGACCGCGGTTCTAACCTGCTGCCATGAGTGTTCCCGGGAGGTTGTGCTTCGGCATCCTCGGTGCGGGCCGCCGGCGGCAGGGCCTGGGGCCCTACCATGCTGCCCACGCCGAAGCGGCCGGCGGAAAGGTCGTCGCCGTTGGCGGCCGTGACCTGGAACGCACCGGGAACGCTGCCAGGAGCCTGGAGCAGACGCTCGGGCATCCGGTGCTGCCGTGTGCCGGCGTGGAGGCGCTCCTGGCCCAGGGGCTCGACGCGCTCATCATCGCCGCACCGCCCGAAGCCCACCTGCCGGCGCTCGAGGCCACCCTTGCGGCGGGCGTGCCCGTGCTCTGCGAGAAGCCGCTCGTGACTCCGGAACAACACCCCGCCGTGCCCAGCCTCATGGAGGCGTTCCGCGAGCGCCGCGTGCTGGTGATGGAGACCTGCCAGTGGCCGCTTCTGCTCGCTGGCCTGGCCAGGCTCCATCCCGGCCAGGACTTGCGGAACCCCCGGAATGTGAAGATGCGTCTGTCCCCCGCACCCACGGGGAGGGCCATGGTGGTCGACTCGCTCTCCCACTTCTTGAGCATCCTGCAGGCTGTGGCGCCAGTGGATGAGGGCACCAGGATCGCCGCCCTTCAGTTCCGTGGGCGCGGCGGCGCCGACGACGGCTTCGACCTGCTGCTGCAGTTGGAGAGGGATGGCAGCCGCCTGTCCGGGGAGTTGTTCCTGCGACAGTGCCCAGAACAGCCGCGGCCGGCCTGGATCGAGGTGGACGGCGCCCGGATGTCACGTGAGATCCGGCTGCCGGACTACAGGATATCGCTCGTCGCGGACGACAGAACGCTGTCTGTCGATGACCCGCTGGCGACGCTTGTGTATGTTTTTGCACAAAACGTGAGGGACGCTACCCATGAACGCGTTCGAACCGAGTCGCTCGCCATCCAGGACCGTGCCCGCCTCTACCACCAGATCATCGAAGCCCTTGACAACTACCTCGCAGACTGACGCGCCACCCGGCAGCCACGCCCGTCGCGCCGAGAAGGTCCACGACTTCACCGCGAAGCTCCGTCAGCCGGCGGTCCTTCCCATCGTGGTCGACTACCTGAAATGGCAGCGGGCCCTCCGCAAGGCCCGCCAAGAGGGCATCGAAGACCCGGAGACCCCCAGCCTGACGCCGGTGTCGATCAACCTGGATGTCACCACCGCCTGCAACTACAAGTGCGACCACTGCATCGACTGGGACATCCTCAACAGCCCGGTCAAGCACGCCGACGAGGAACTGCGCAACTCCTTGCGCGTGATGTCGAAGACCGGTCTCAAGTCGGTGATCCTGATCGGTGGGGGTGAGCCGACCCTCTATCCTGGTTTTGCCGAGTTCGTGCGTTTCATGAAGGAGGAGCTGGGACTGCAGGTCTCG
>QJVU01000078.1 GCA_003235605.1 Planctomycetota bacterium
AACTTCTCGGGCAACTCCTACGGTGCAGGGGTCCTGGTGGTGAAGGGTCATTTGAAGACCGTCGACAACTTTCGTTGGGATGGAGTCGTGATCGTCTATGGCAACGTGCAGATGTGGGGGAACAGCGAGATCTGCGGGACGCTATTGATGGGCACGATGTCCGGCCTCCTGCAGATGGATGACAACGCCAAGGTCCGCTACTCCACCGAGGCAGTGGGCCTGGTGCGGGCGAAACTGCACAAGGGAGTCATCCTCTACAACGGGTGGCAACGCGTGGGCAACAACTAGGTGGTGTCATGGGTCGCCTCGTTGCCAACCTGCCGGACATTGCCACCTTGCCGGGCGTGGCGTGTCTGACCGCGGCGGTGGTGGTCTTCGTGTTCACGGTGTTGGGGGAAGGAGCACCCGAGCGAACGAGACCTTCGCCCGACCCCGCGAGGGAGCACGTGCGTGCCTTGCTCTGGGATGCGCGGCAGGCCTGGAACGACCGGTCCAGGAGCCGGGCTCGGCGCGCGCTGGCGGGTGCGATGCGTAACCAGGGTCAGCGCGCGGCGCTCGTGCGGCTCCTGGACGACCTCGATCCGGATCTTCGTGTCGAAGCGATCCATGTAGTTGGCTCCGCGCAATGCCGCGAGGCCATGCCCCGTCTGCAGGCCCTGCTCGAATCCGGATCCGCATCCCCCCGGGAGAGGGCAGCGACCATCGACGCACTGGACCAGTTGCAACCGTTCGACCCCGAGCAACTGGAACAGTTCTTGGCCAGCGCTGATGAAGGCTGCCTTCTGGGTGCACTGCAGATTGCGTCTCGCCGCGGCGGACTGCCGGCCACCCTGCTGGCAGAACACCTCGGGCATCGGGACCCTGAGGTTCGCAAGCTGGTGATCGATGCGTTCCCGTCGGTTCTCGACGGCCCGGCATGCACGGCCGTTCTGCGTTCTCTCGAAGACGACGCATCCTACGCCGCGGCTGCCCAGGTCCTCGAGCGCATTCGAGTCACGCCCCGGGTGGAGTCCATCCTGACCTCCTGGCTCGGGAAGGTGCCCTACCTGCGCGGGGTCCTGCTCGGGGCTCTGGCCCGCAAGCGTATGCCTCTTCGAGATCCTGCTCCCGTCGCGGCGATCGCCCTGGGCCGCGAGGCGGGAGACGCGGTGGAGCAGATCCTGGGTCTGCTCTGCCTCGAGCAGACCAGGTCCGAGGTGGATCTGACCGCTGTCGAGAGGAACCTGATGTTCCAAACTCCCCCGGTCCGCTACTTTGCAATCCGGTTGCTTCTGCAGCGCCGACGCCCAGGTTCGTCCGCGGCCCTCCTTGGTCTGTTGGATGAATTCGATTGGCGGGACAACGGGATCGATGAGGAGCTTGCGCGAGTGATCCGCGACGACTTCCTCCGGCAGGCAGCCGGATTCGTCGGAACCGACGCCCAATCGCTCAGCCAGTCCCCGGACATCACGCAGCGCGAGGTCTGGGCGCAACGCGCGCCTGCATCCCTTACGCCCTCTGGGGTGGCGTTCGGCACCGTGTGCCCGCCTGCAATGACCGGGAGCGCCGCTACGCCGGGGAGATAGCGACGGGCTCCGACTGGCGGTCCAGTACAGTTGGGCGTTGCAATGGAACGCCACTCGGGAGACCAGCACGTGGAATGCAGGCCCTTAGGCCGAAAGGCGAGTTGGCGTGTCCGTTTGGGGCTCCTTGGCATCTCCCTGGTCGTTTCGGTCTGTGCCGCCGAGCTCTTGCTTCGCTTGCTCGACCTTTCGATCCCCGAGCCGTACGGTTGGGTTGGTGAGTTCCCCGACCGGGAGACCACCTACTACATGATCGATCCGGGTATCGGCTGGCGCATGCGGCCGAACCGGTCATTCACGTGGACCTCCTGCGGTCGTGCAACGGCATACCACGCTGGTCCGGCAGGATTCCGGGTCGCCCCAGAGGCGAACGCTACCGAGGGGGATCCGACAACGAAAGGGGTCGCCGGTGGCGCAAGGATCGTCGCCGCCGGTGACTCGCAGACCTGGGGCTTCGGCGTCCCGTATTCCGACTGCTGGCCGGCGCGCCTCTCTCGCGCCCTCGGTGGCACGAGGGTGCGCAACCTCGGCATGCCGGGGTTCGGTGTCGACCAGATCTGGCAGTGCACACGCCGGTTTGCGCTGCCAGACAAGCCGGCACTGATCGTGGTGGGGATCGTTCAGGATGACTTCCGACGTACGCTCACCGCATACCGGCATCCCGAGCGACTCAACAAGCCTGCCTTCGCAGTGCGCGATGGCACCCTGCAGCCTCTGACCAGGGATGACCGGCCTGGCGCGGTGGCCCGCTTCCTGGAGGGTCATTCGCATGTCTGGACTCTTGGCAAGCACCTCCAGCGGCGTACCGGACGCGTGCTGCGGATAGGCCGCTGGTGGACGCTGAATGCGGCGATCCTCGACGCCATGCGCTCGGACTGTGCCGCGGCGGGAGTCGAGCTTCTTTTCGTTCGAATCCCTGACCGCGGTCTCGAGGGCTTCCCGAGCCTCGCCGCCTACATGCTGGAAGGCAGTGCGAACTACCTGGACCCGGCGGCGGAGGTGCCGCCGCAGGACGCAGCAGGACTGTTCCAGTCGGACGGACACCTCAGCCCGTCTGGCCATGATCTCATCGCGCGTGCCGTTGCAGCGTGGGTCGCGGACCACCTCCCCGCTCTCACGCAGAGGTGAGCGCCAACACGGCATCGCGGGTCGCCAGATCGTCACGCGGACGGAAACCGCCGGTCTCGAGGGTCCGCTGTCGCGCTGGCTTCGAAACAGCCCCCGATCGTGGTGGAAAGTCCGGCGTCCGTCCGGTCAAGTCCCCGGCTTCGCAAGGGCTCGCGCGGTTGGTTCGCGCGTTCGCGCCATGACATTCGAACCAAGGAGACCATCATGAAGAAGTTCGTCCTCGCTGTTGCTCTCTCCCTGGCGGCCCTCAGTACGGGGTGCCTGGGACCCAACCACCTGCACAACACCATCCGGAACTGGAACGCCGAGGCCACCAAGCAGGACTGGGTCAACGAGGCCATCTTCATCGGCCTCACTGTCTTTCCCGTGTACGGGTTCGCCTACCTCGGCGACATCCTGATCATCAACACGATCGACTACTGGAGCGGAGAGAACCCGATCAGCGATCCGGGCCCGTTCCCCCACGACAGTTTCACGGCCGGCGACTAGGAAGCACCCTCTGCTTCCTGGAAACTCGCGGTGGTCTGGGACAGGGTGGCCCCGATGGGGGCTTCCAGCCTGATTCCATGTTCGCCCAGGTCGAGCTCTCCCCGTTGCATTGCCTGGCCATAGCCTTTGGCCTCGGCATGCTGGTGGGCATGCAGCGGGAGTGG
>QJVU01000687.1 GCA_003235605.1 Planctomycetota bacterium
GAGCGAGATGCTCAGGTTCCACTTTGGCAGCTCGTGCTCGAACAGGTTGCTGAGCAGCCGTTCTTGATCGTCCGTGATGTCTGGCAGGCGCACGTTGTCGACCGTGACATCGAGTACATCGACCATGCGGGTATCGCGATCGGTCTCGACGCGTGCCGTAGTCCAAACCACGCCGAACACCGGTGTTGCCCCTTCCTCCTTCTTGGTCACCGAGAACGCCGTCCGGGCCTTTAGATCGTTACCCTCAAACGACTCCAGCTGGGGCTGATACAGCACCACCGTGTGGTTCAAGGTGTCGATCTCACGCGGCCAGCCCTCCGGCTCATCCTGCTGCGGCTGCGGCCCGAGGAACAATACGCCCAGCAAGACCGCGCTCGAGAGTCGCACACCGCTGCTCATGAACACGCTCATCCTCCCAGTTTCGATGCTAACCTGCTATTAGGTGCTGTAATCTCCCCACGTGGGACGATCTAATATACCGCTGGCGCACAGCTATCCATGACCTTCCCTTGATCAGATGATCGGCTACCATGCTACGGGGCAGGTGCATCCGGCCTATGACTTCCGCGGGGCGGTGGCCCCTAACCTGCATGGGGTAAGACACACGTCACAACCAGGCTATGAGAGCAAGCAGATGATCGATCGCGACGCGTCCGAGGCCAGCACGATCAGCATTCGTGTGGTGGGCGATCTGGACCAGCTCGGTGAATTCGAGGCCCGGTGGAACGACCTGGTGGAGCGCTGTTCCACCGCGCTCCCCATGTCGTCGTACGCATGGGTCTCGTCGTATTTCCGCCATTTCGTGGAGCCGCCGGAGCGATGGGTCTGCCTGCTTGCCACACGCGGCGATCGGCTGGTGGGGGTGCTTCCCCTGCTGCTCAACACCAGTGGAGCCAACGCGCGCACCGTACGGCTGCCCCAAAACCCGCACGCCTTGAGCGTCGACGCTGTACTCGAACCGGACGCGGCCCAAGAAGTCTTCGAGACGCTCCTGCACGCCGCGCGAGAACTGGAAGTGAGGCCGACGGCGATTGTGTTTGGCCGTGTGCGAGAGGATTCCCCCACGCACTCGCTGGCCATACCTGGACTGTTCCGCTTCAGCGAGCTTGCAGAGAACGGCGCCTACCTGCCGGTTCCGCATGACTTCGAGGAGTATCGTCAAGGCCTGAGCAGAAACTTCCGCAACAACCTGAACAAGGCGCGTAACAAGCTGGCCAAGTTGCCCCAGGTGCGCACCACGATTCTGGCGGGAGACGATGCCGACCCTGAACTACTGCCGCGCTTCGCCGCAGTGGAGGCTGCGAGCTGGAAAGGAGACATTGCTACCGCCATTCAGTGCTCACCCAATCTGCTCGATTTCTACGGTGAGCTGACACGCGGACTCCATCGGGCCGGTTGGCTGGAATGGCAATTCCTCGACACCGACGGCCACGATATCGCCGCCAACCTGTGCATACGCCTGCGGCGCTCGCTCTTCGTATGGAAGCTGGGATACGACGCCGAATACTCGCGCTGCTCACCAGGCGGCATGCTGTTGGAGCACGTAGTGCAGCGAGCATGCGAGGAACGAACGGTCGACGAGATCGATCTCACCACTAACCAACCGTGGTACGACAATTGGGGCATGTCCTGGCGCCCCTACAACGACCTCACCGCTTTCTGGAAGGGTACTATCGGCGGAATCAGCGCTTACTGCGCGGTACGGCTCAAAGACCGCCTCCGCCGAGTCGCGTTTCTCAGGCAAGTGAAGCGGTACCTGACCCGCGATGGAGGCTGATAAAGAGATGCGCCCCTAAACCCGGGGCGCATCAAGTATCCGTCTGCGTCAGGCCATCTTTCGTTGAGACTTGTTTTCGCGAGGCTGCTGTCGCTTCGCACTTGCTTGGGAAGTCTGCTTTCCCTGCTTGGCCCTCAAACTCATTTCACGCCGGCGCCGACGCAGCTTCAGATCTTCGAAGTATGCGTCCGTGATTTTGACGTCCATCTCTGTATTTCCCTCGCTCATGCCCCGACAAGAATAGCCCGGGCACACCCAAGTTTTCTGTGCGCTGAGTCCCAGACGCGGCGGTCACCACCACCGCAGGGGGGCTCCCGTCACCTCACCCCAACCCAGCGGACGGGAATGTAAGCACTTTCGCCGCTGTTGAGTAGGCGCATCACTAGGTTGAATCCGGTCGGACCTCTGAATCACAACCAGGATTGTGGTGCTGTGGGGTTGGGCAGGCCACCTCTCGGCGGTATCTTGCCCCGCGGCATGTCCAATTTGGACCGTCTCAAAGCGCGGCAACGCAGCCTGGAGGCCCGGATAACCGACCGTGCCCAGGCAATTCTGGCCCAGCTGCCCCGGCTGGGCGTGGACGAAAACACCCTACTGCTGGCCTTCGCGGTGGTCATCGGCGGAGCGGTCGGCCTGTCGGTCATCGTCTTCTACAAGCTCATCGACCTGTTCCAGTCTGGGGCGCTAACCGCCGCGGTCAGCCTCACAGGCTTCGGTTCGCTGTCGATTCTGCTGGTGGTAATCGTGGGCCTGACCCTCACACGGCTGATGGTGCGCTATGGCACTGGGGACTCGGAAGGCCAGAATATCCCGGACGTGATGCGGGCCGTGGCCAAACGAGGTGGGGTGGTCCATTCGCTGCCGGTAGCGGTCAAGACTGCGGGAGCCGCTCTCGCCATCGGCATGGGGGGCTCGGTGGGGGCCGAGGGTCCGGTGGCAGTGGCAGGGTCGGCCCTGGGCTCCAGAATCGGCCGCTTCTTCAGGTCGGGCCCCACCCGGCTCAAGGTGCTGGTGGGCTGCGGCGCGGCAGCCGGAATATCCGCGGCGTTCAACGCGCCGATTGCCGGGGTGTTCTTCTCGCTCGAGAAGGTGGTCGGCTCCTTTGGAGTCACTTCATTTCCCCCGGTCCTCGTGGCGAGCGTCATCTCCGCGGCCATCTCACGCGCCGCTTTCGGTGCGACCCCGGTCATTGAGATTCCAACCGAATACGCCGTAGGCGGCGCCCATGAACTGGTGCTCTACGGGATTCTCGGGATCGTGGCCGGTGCGGTCGCGGTGCTCTACACCAGGGGCGTCCACGGCATGGGCGACCTACTGCGTAGGCTGCCCAAGGTCTGGCTCCGAGTGCTCTCGGCCGCGGCGCTCGTCGGGATACTCGACATTGTATTCCGCTCGGATCTCTGGGGCCGGGGGCATGAGAGTTTTACCATCGAAATGATCGGGGACCGCGCCGCTTGGTTCCTCATCGCGCTGGCATTCGCCAAGCTCCTGGCCACGGCCGCAACCATCAACGTGACTCGCGTGGGAGGGGTATTCACACCGGCACTGTTCATTGGAGCCACCTT
>QJVU01000378.1 GCA_003235605.1 Planctomycetota bacterium
GAGACAGCAGCGGGTCGGCGACACGCTGACGCCGCAGAGTGGGAGTGGGCATTCTCCTTTCGAAACCACTGGGGGCGCCATGCCGTCTCCGCGATTCATGTACTCCACTGTTGGTTTGCGGATGACGGTGCATGGTGACCGCGCAGTAGCCGATTGAGACAAAGTCGCCTGACGTGTCCGGTAGCCGGCGACGAATCGGGCGAGTGACGCGTCGGACCGCAAGAGTCTGGTCCCGCTCAGTCAAAAGGCGTGACAAAAACCTGACCTTTCCGGCAACCGCCCGGTGCAGCGGTCCTAACAAATGCAACGGCCTGCCCCCGGGGTCGGTGCAGCTCGCACCTGCACAACCGATCTTCTGATCTTCTACAGACGAGAGACCCAATGAGACACATGCTTCGGGCTATCGGTGTGCTCGCACTTTCCACCGCCGCCTGCGCCCAGGCTCCGTACGGCTATGTCGTGGTGGCGGAGACCGCCCTCAGCGAGAGACACAACGGCCTTCTGTTCATAGATCCCGACACCGGGGTCTTCACCCGCACGCGGTTCCGAGAGGGGCAGGACTGGATCGGCACCCATCAGCTGGTTGCGCTGGACACCACAGACCCCAAACAGATCTTCGTATACGGTGGTATTGGCATTGCCGGACCGCCCCTGCACCAGATGCGCATGGAGGGCAACCGCATTGCCAGCTTCGGTCCTGCCACCAAACCCGTCTTTGTGGGAGATCCTGCCGCTCTGCACGTATCACCGGCATGGCCGGGCGCCGTGCTCTACACCACCCACCGGGTGGCATCCGGCCTGCACTCCCGTTCCATGGCTGATGGAACCGAGCAACTGATAGTCTCCATCCAGGATGCCTGGGAGGTCGCGACGGCTGCGGGCCAGGTCTACGTGAGCACGTACCGCCAGGGAACATCCAGCAAGCTGTTCAAGGTCGACCTGAACCAGAAGACCGCCACGGAGGTGATGCTGTCCGCGGGGCAAAACGCCGTGCCGGCCTTCCGCGCCATGGCGTTGGCCGCGAACAAGGCCAACCTCTTGGTGGGTGACGACAACGGGGTCGTGTGGAGCTTGGACCCAGTCACCGGCGTCATGGCGTCCATGGCCCTCGGCCAGGACCGCCGGGGAGCCATCATCGCAATCGCCGCACACCCGACCCGATTCGCCTACGTGGCCACGTCCCAGGGAGTCTGGGACTGGGTCGGTTTCTACACGAAGAAGCCAGCCTTGTACGTCCCCACGAACCAGGACCAGATCATGGATCTGGACGTGAGCTTCCACGACCAGGGCGCGGTGATCTACTACGGGAGACAGTGTCCGGGGGCCAAGGGCATGGAACCCTACGTCGCCTTTGGTGGCTACCCGACCCAGGGCAACAACTCGTTCGCCATCGGCATTGCCAACGCCGCCCCGAATGCGCCAAGCCTGGGCTTCGTGGGCTTCAGCCGCACACACTACGGCAACGTGCCTCTCCCCCTGGACCTGACGGCAATCGGGATGCCCAAATGCGCTCTCCAAACGGATATCGCCGTGGTCCTGAACCTGGCGACCGACGCCCAAGGGAAGGCCACATTGATCGGTGGCGTGCCCACCGACCCGGCTCTGGTAGGGATCCACGTCACCGCCCAGTTCGCGATCCAGGACAGTGCCGCCAACCCCGCAGGCATCAGCACCACGGAGGGCGTGGAGTTGGTCGTTCGGTAGGCTGGCAGGACAACCGGCCATTCGATCCAACCGGCCGCCGGAAGTCCTGTCTTCCCGGGGGCCCTTCACCATCCCGGGGGCCCTTCACCATCCCGGGGGCCCTTCACCATCCCGGGGGCATCGCCCCGCCCGTGATGAGACTTACCCGTCGACATGGCATGGACACGGGTATTGACGTCGCTCCACAGCCCGAGGTGAGGTCGCGCTCGCGACCTCACCTTTTCGTCATGACGTAATGAGCTACAGGTCCGCTTTGATACAGTGATGAACCGCGCAACGTGTTTCTCCAAAGCGACAAAGGGCCCCAATGTCTTGTGGCTGCCCCACGTCCCAGGAATCTCATGCTCATCGACGGCCTCTTTGTCCAAGATCCCCAACAGCCTCCTGGCGGAACCGATGTCGGCAACATCCTCCGCAGCAACTCTCCGTCCAACTTCTTCTTCGAGAGCCACGTCTCGATCCTGACACTGCTGGCGAACATGGCCGTTGGCCTCCTGCTGGCACTGGCTCTGCAGTGGCACTACCGGCGGTTTTCGACGTCTCTGTCCAACCGACAGAACTTCGCGAAGGTCTTCCCCCTTGTCATGCTTACGACCGTACTCATTATCACGGTTGTCAAGTCCTCGCTGGCGTTGTCCCTCGGCCTGGTCGGTGCCCTGTCAATCGTACGGTTTCGCACGCCTATCAAGGAGCCGGAAGAACTTGCATACCTGTTCATATGTATCGCAATCGGATTGGGCTTGGGTGCATCGCAGACGATGGTGACGATCGTCGGCGCCGCCGTCATACTCGTCGCGGCGAGCATCGTTGCGGTAAGGCGGAGGCGCAATCAGGACAAGAACCTGTACCTGTCCGTGGCCTGGCGAGACCGTGCTGACCTTGGATCCAGTCTTGATGAGCTCAACGCGGCTATCGGCGAACACGTTGCGCGGCACGACCTGCGGCGGGTGGACGCTCGCGACAGCGTCCTCGAGGCCAGCTATCTGCTCGGGTTCTCGTCGCCAGGAGAGGTCGCGAAGCTCCTGAGCCGGTTGCACAGAGACTACAAGGGCATCGATGTCACGTTCATCGACCAGGATCGACTGGTCGGACCGTGAGGTGACATGATCCTGGAGTCGAGCAGCAACAAGCCGAGGAAAGGGGCAGCGCGGCGCCGGCGACGCTGGGTCGTGTTTGTGTTGCTGGCGGTGTTGGTGGCGCTGATCGTGTTCAGGACGTCCATCAAGGAGGGGGTACGGGAGATGATCCTGGGCCTGGGCTACGGGGCGGGCGTCGCGCGAGCAGACTACTCGTGGACAGGCCACATCATCTCGGACGTGCCCTTCGCCGCGGGAAACTGGGTCGGGTCGTTGGATCACGAGGCACCTTCGCTGATCCTGGACATCAAGTTCCGGCACCTGAGCCGCCTGCGCCGGCAGCGAGCACAAGCACTGGCAGAGGGAGTCCTCATCCAAGGGAACGACGACTTGGTGCCGGCGACCATCAGGCTCCAGGATCGAGCGGTGCGCGTGGAGCTGCGGCTGAAGGGTGACATTCCGGCTGGCCAGTTCACTACGGAGAGCTGGTCGTTCCGCGTGCACGTCAAGGGTGATGACCATCTCTTTGGCATGCGGCGTTTCAATCTCCACCCGCCTG
>QJVU01000449.1 GCA_003235605.1 Planctomycetota bacterium
TAGCGCATGGCGATGTAGGCAAGGCCGTCGGCCTCGCCGGTGGCGTAGACCGTGCATATCCCGGGGTGATCCAGACGGGCGGTGCCCTCGGCTTCGCGGCGAAAGCGACGGAACTCGGGGCTGTCCTGTCGCAGGCCGGCGCCGGCGCTCAAGACCTTGAGGGCCACGTCTCGGCCCAGGCTCTCGTCCCGGGCAAGGTAGACCACGGCCTGGCCGCCGCGTCCCAGCTCCCGTTGGATCCGGTAGCCCGCGAGGTATTCCCCGTCGGGATCCGGCGCGACGTCCTCGCCACCGGGGCCACCCTCGCCGGGCAGTGCCGTCCTGGTCTCGCCCTCGTCCTCGAGGCAGCCGAACTCCTCGGCGATGGCGTCCTCGAAGCCAGGGTGGCGGGCCTGGTACTCCTCGAGCTTCCGGATCGCGCCTTGGGCGAGGTCCTGGCTGTACTCCTCGAGGAAGGCATCCCGGGCCGCGGTCTCGTCCCGCGGCGGCCCCGGCTCCGCCATGGCGTCACCTGGCATCGTGTGTTCCGCCACCACCTGACGTCTCGAGAATCTCCTGCAGCCTCGCCCGCGCCCGCAGGAACAATACGTTCGCGGTGTTCTCACTGGGCAAACCCATGGCGGCGGCGATCTCCTTGTGGGAGAGCCCGCCGTGCACCCGCAGCAAGATCACCTCCCGGTATCGCGCGCCCATCTGCAGCAGCGCCAGCTCCAGGCGCTCTTCCATCTCCTTGCCCTGGGCCACGACGCTTGCCGGATCCTCGTTGCCGGCGAACAGCGACTCGGACAGCCGGCTCTCCGCGAGGTTCGCGAAGGCGCGCACGCGGCCTGCGCCGCGCTTCAGGGCGCTCTGGCGACGGCGCTGGTCACGGATGTTGTTCTCGACGCAGCGGGCCAGCCAGCACACGAACGCGCCGTCGGTCTCGTGGTCGATCTGGCCCAGGCCCAGCAGCGCGTCCCGGAAGGTCTCCTGGACAATGTCCTCCTGGTCGGCGAACTGCCTTACGGTCTGACCGAGGCGCGCTGCCACCATGGCCCGCACCCTGGGCAGGTATCGTCGGAACAGGTCGTCGAGAATGCCCTTTTCACCCTGCTGGGCCTGCCGGATCTGCTGCTGTGTCAGGTTCAGGCGTGCATCGGCAGTCATGGCGAGGCGTGGGGAGGGAGAGCAAGCGGTCTCGGATTCTACGACGATGTCGGACACTCGGCCACGTCGCCGTGTCGCTGGCTAGAATCCCGAGCCCAACGACGATGCGAGACGACGAAGGCAAGCAGGGTGGCAAGGGCTGGACCCGCACCGGCAAGCGGCTGCTGCTTGTCGCTGGTTCCCTTTTGGTTGCCCTGGTCTTTGCCGAGATCCTGTTCCGGGTGCTGCGGCCGGAGCCCTACCGGCCGCCAACGCTCCTCATGGGCGATGGCACCACCGCGCCCCTGTCCGAGATGATCGCCCTGTACCGGGCATCGGCAGAGCGGTCAAAGATCGATGGTCCCGGGCCGCGAGCCTGGATCGCGCCCAACCTGCACCTGCGCCACTGCTACGACCGTCCGATCTGGGACTACTTCGACGCCGATGGCTGCGTCAGCGTGGACACCAATAGCCTCGGCTTCCGAGACCTGGAGTTCAGCGTGGAGAAGCCCCCGGGGGAGCTCCGCATTCTGGCCGTGGGGGATTCGTTCACGATCGGCAGCGGCGTACAGCTCAGAGACACCTGGCCCCAGATCCTGGAGGGCCTGCTCCAGCAGGATCGCAAGGGACCCGTCCAGGTGATCAATGGCGGCTTCGCAGCCGGATCCCACTGGCCCCCGGGGTACGTGGAATGGATCGAGTCCGACGGACTGGCGCTGCACCCCGAGATCGTGATCGTGGGGCTGTGCCTCAACGACCTGCACCACTCGATCCCGATGCTCGGATACCCGGTGGAGGATGCCGAGCTGAAACCATGGCTCGGGGGCGTGTCGGAACTCTTGTGGTACATCCAGAAGAGGTGGCGACAGAGCGAGCTGAAGGCGCGCAAGGTCGACTTCGCAGACGTGTTGCACCAGGTTCCGGAAGAGTGGAACAAGACCCAGGAGGCACTGTGCACGCTCAGGGACCTCTGTGCCAGGCACGATGTCCGCTTCATCGTGGCGATCCTGCCCATGGTCTCGCAGCTCGGCGCGCACTGCCCCTATGAAGGCCTGCATCGGCTGGTGTCGGCCTTCTGCACGAAGGAGAGGATCGAATGCGTGGACCTGCTGCCGAAGGTCCGCTACCGGGAAGAGACGGACCTTTGGGCCCACCCCACGGACCAACATCCCAACCATGTCGCGAACAGACTGTTCGCCGAGGGGCTCCACGAATATCTCTCTGGAAAGCGCGACTGAGATCCCTGCGCACTGCCCTCTGGCGGTCCGTTCACCGCGCGATCCGTGCGTGCAGCACAGCCTGGCGATGTGCCGCGTGGCCGGCTGCCTGGACCGGAAGGGGTGGTAGCGGGAGCGTGTGCCTGCCCCGCTAGAAAGTCGCGAATTCTTGGAGTCCGGCCTTCGTGTGTGTGGCGCCGGCCCCATCGAGAGATGACTGCTTCCGTTGTCGTGATCCCCGTCGAGTGCCTTGGCAACTCGACCTGGGTGACTGGACCCCAAGCGATTCTTGGGTCACAATGGTCAGTAAGGCGCGGCTCGGGGAGGGACCAGCAGCAGCAATGCCCCCAGACCAGCACCAGCGAGGTTCAGCCCAGCGTCCAGGCAACCAACGCCAGCCACGGCTACGCTCCCACACGCGCTACAGGGTCGATCGTGTGGCCCTGGGAGGGTTGTTCTGGCTTGCCCTGGGTGCGTGTAGTTCAGGCGGTGGTGGCTCCGGAAACGGCGGGATCGTCGATCCGATCGAGCTGAAGGTCGTCGTCGAGCAATCGAATCGTTGGCACACGTATTCTCCCGGCACGCCCTTCTCTGTGGATGTTCACGTCGAGGGAGATCCCCTGGAAGGTTCCGAGGTGGTGTGCTACTGGGTCGACGCCCACCGCCGGCCCATCAGCGGGGATATCCCGATAACGTCGACGGCAACCTCCGTCAGGAGCCCATCCACCCAGCCCGGTTTCTACGGACTCGAGTTCAGGTCCACCAACCCCAGGGTGGCCTTCGTGCCTCAACCGGCGGGTGTTCCGAGCAGCGTGGTCAGCTTCGCGGTCATCCCGTCGCCACCCACGGGCACCCCCGAGATCGATGAAGCATCGCCCTTCGGCCTCGTGCAGGGCGACTACGAGGACCCGTACCTGTTGTCCGGATCAGGACCCCGCGTGATCGGCGTGCACCTCAAGAGCATGACCTGGCACATGGAAGCCCGGAACTGGAAGGAGAGGATCTCCAACCGACGGTCCGCCGGCTACACCGAGATGCCGCTGATCAACGGAGAGCCCTGGCTCAGCGATGACGCGAAGGCGATTCCTGGTGCACAACTGGATGCGATCGGGGCCAAGTTCAAGACAGTGCTTGCCGAAGAGTCGTCGCTCGTGCCGCACTGGCAGGCTGGCCTGGAGGAGAACGGCGAGGGCCGTCCATACGAGCAGCAGTACTACTTCGCCAACCTGGAGGCGAAGATCCTGCGCCTGCGCGCGGAGGTCGACCAGCTGAAGGCGAACGCTGAGTTCATCTACAGCACCACGGGACGCAATCTCGACGAATTCAAGCAGCTGTTCGCCAGCCGGGCCTTCGGCCTCTACTACGCCGGTCTGGCGCACGATCCGTACTGGTGGCCGGACTTCCCACCTCCCGAGGGATGGCTCGTCAATCAAGTCAAGGATCTGCGGAAGCTGCTGGATGCGGCGGGTCGGACGAACCATTTCCTCTGGTTCGGGGAGATGGGGCTTCCCGTGCGCGGGCCCAACGACCCAGGAGCCTTCTTCGGCTACCCGGCAACCCGGGACCAGGTCCCCGGCTCATCCCTCGATTACGCCGCCCGCTACCTGGTCAAGAGTCATGCGCTTGCGATCGCGAATGGCGTCAAGCGAATCTACTGGTACAACTACCAGAACCGTGGAAACCTGGTGGACTACGCGGAGCACCACTTCGGCCTGCGGACTTACGCCGAAGCGCCCGACGACCCCGGGCATCCGCTGCCAGCCTACGTCGCCTACATCAACATGCTGTCGCACCTGAAGGGCAGCGTGCTGGTCGCGAACCCACAGCCTGCGCCCAATGTCTTCGCATTCGAGTTTGCGGTCACGGGTACCTCGGAACGCCGGGTCCTCGCCTGGGTGTATCCCGAGGGCACGGTGAAGCTGCCGCTCTCGTCCCTCGCCGGTGGCTTGACCGCCGCGTCCGTGCAGTCGGTGGTGGACCTGTATGGCTCCCCGATCTCGGTGATCAGTGACAAACAGATCTCGTTGGAAGGGCAACCGATCTACATCCGGTTCTGAGCTGTTTCACCGTCCGTTGCGGCCCAGCAATCGCCGCTCGAGGGCGTCTCGCACCCGGTGGTTCGCTTCGCCGTCCACGTAGGTGTGCAGTCGCCGTATGACCGTGTTGCGGCGTTCCGCCTCCGCAGCAGGCCGTGCCGTGCCATTGGCGATGTCTGCGAGTGCTCCGAAGAGCTGATCTGAATCGCGACAAAGCGGCCCCACCGCGACTTCTTCAGGCTCGAAGATCATCGACCGGCACTCTGTCTTGAACTGCTCCAGATCGGGGACGTAGTACACGATCGGGCGGCCCAAAAGCATGAAGTCGAATATGAGCGAGGAGTAGTCACTGACCAGGGCCGAGGCGTACGGCAGGACATCGTACACATCGATGTCCTGTGACAGCTGCATTATGGTTGGGTGGTCAGGTCGGTACCGGGTTGCGTCCACAGGGTGGAATTTGATGATGAACACGGCATTGAGCGCCTCCAAGTGCTCGTGCAGTCTCTGCCAGTCGATGTTCAGGAACGGTTTGCCGTGATCTCGAAAAGTCGGCAGGTAGAGGAACACCTTCTTGCCGGCATCGAACCGTGCGAGGACTGCGGCGGGGCAGCGGTTGCGGCGTTCTGGCGAGTCGGGGTTCTCGAACAGCCGGTCGTTGCGGGGGAAACCCGTCACGACGACGGCGCGGGAGTCGACGTCGAAAGCCCGGGCCGTAACCGCTCGTGTCTCCTCCGAGGTCGCAATCAGGAGGTGCGGCCGGGCCACATGCCAGGGCATCATCATGCCGTAGAGAAGCCGAATACAGAGCGGACCGTGGAAAAGGCGGTAGTAGCGCGAACTCGGCGTGTCGATGTCCCGCTCGAACACCTTCAGCGGTACCCCGCTCCACAGGTTGACGCGCACTGCGCCTCGGGACAGCCAGTAGTTGACGTCCTTCACGAAGCAGTCAAACAGGAACACACCGGAGCGAAGGCAGCGGGCGATTCCGGCGGGTGACCAGATCCAGTGCGCCTCCAATCCCCGAGCGCGAAGCTGACGCACGATACGTCGCTGGCGGGAGATCCAGACAAACTGTACCGCTGTGTCACTGCGAGCAGTGCAGAATTCGAAGAAGGCCGCTGCGTTGTCAGCGAAGCGCTGACCGGACCATGATCCGAACACCCATAGGTCGAGCCGCCGCGGAACGAGACCGGAAAGGAAGTAGACTACGAACATCAGCGGCCGGAAGGCGAAGATCACGCCCAACACCACCGCTGTCCGCAACGTCCTCATCGCGTCCTACCGCCTTCGCGGGCCAGTATGGCCGGGAAAAGCCGGTCACGGATCAGCTGGTAGTCCTTTGGCGTATCGCATTCGGAGTAGAGCAGGTCAGCTGGCGGCCGGCTGACGCCCATGCGGCGAGCGGAAAAACAGTACTGCCAGAGCTCCTCGTGCTCCGATCGTTCCCTGGCCCAACCGTATGCCTTGAGATCCGGCGGCCAACCCGCGAGCCACTCGGCTGCAGCGCGCAGGAAGTCGCGGTCAGAAGGGGCCACGTGGATGATGCCGAGGCTCTCCCCGAGCAGCGTCATGCCCGCAACCATCTCGAGTGGGAAACCCTTGCCGATCAGGCGAGGAGCATCGGGTCCGTGCCCGTAGACGCGGACCTCCTCGTCGTCACCGGCCGTGTCCGGTGCGACGAAGAGCTGGCTGCCGCCGCACTGATCCACGATCCACTGCAGCATTGCCTCCTCGTAGACGATGTCAGCGTCCATGATCAGGAGTCCGTGGTCGGCCGGTATTGCGGCCATTCGCAGGGCGCACAGCAGGCTCAGGGTCGAGCCGGTCGCAGAGGTGTCGAACGGGTTGACCACCGTTTCCATGCCGGCAAGCCGTGGGCAGATGGCCTCGCCCTGTGCGCTGAGCACGACCACCACTCTCTCGACCCCGATCGACTGCAAGACCGTGACGTGGCGCTCGAGAAAGCTCGGGCCGGAGCCGTCAGCGGAAAGCGGCAGCAGGGCCTTCGGCACCGGGGTCTTTCCGAGGCGCCTGTTGACCCCCGCAGACATGATGATGGCCGTCAATGGTGGCATGATGCTCCGCTAGAGCCGTCGTGATCTCCCCGAGTTGATCGTCCCAACCTCACGCGTGACAGGTGGACTCCACAGGTCTACCACAAGCGTGTGGGCCGGTTCGAGGAAGAACATTGGCTCAATCCACGGGATCGTTCTTCGGCAGCGCCCCACCGAGTTGCGGTTCTGCCAGCTCGAACGTCGTCCGGCCGCGGACCTTGCTGTCCCCGACCAGGCGCACATGGATACCACCGAGGTGCGCCTCGAGGTAGTCCGCCAACGCGTACAGGAACATGACAATACCAACCATCTCGAGTGTCTCTTCGACAGTCTGCAGCGCGACATAGACAATCGTCTTGCCGCCGTACTTCTCGAAGTGCAATCCGCCGAGCATTTCGAAGCCTATCGCACCGGTGACGAAGACCGTGCCCGAGGCGATGAACAGGAGCGATGTGCGCCGCGGCAGTTGCAGCAGGAAGCGACTGTAGACTGCAACCAAGACGAGACAAGCAGCCCCGTAAGGGATTATCCATGCATAGTGGAAGATGCCCGAGGTGCCGAGCCTCGAGCGCAACGGCTCGATCATCTTCTCGTGCAGCATCAGCATCTCGTCGATGGACAAGAAGACGAAGACCAGCGCGAGACCGTACCAGTAGGACGGCCGCAACGCAGGGCACTGGCGTGAAGCGACCCCGATCAGCCAGAGCAGCCCTGCGGAGGCAAGCAGGGCCAGCGCGGAGTAGAACGTAGGTAGATTGCGGTCCGAGCCGACGCTGAACAACGGGACGAGGCCGAACAGGCGTTCATTGCCGCTTGCAAACCTCACCGTCTGAACCAGGAGGTGTGCGACGACCAGGCAGCAGACGGCGTAGCCAAACAGGCGTGCCAGGCGCTTGGGTGTGACTATGAGATCCATGGTTCAGGAGCGCGAATCCGCCGCGCGCACGGCAGACAGGGGCACCATCCTCAGACTACCCTGCCTTTGCACTGGATGTGGATTGTAGGGAACCAGAGAAGAACTGCGTTCCTTTGTAGGTCTGCTGTAAGGTCGATGGGAAGGGACCTTGGAGCCCCTGCGCAACCGATTCGTCCTCGCCATCGGTGATGCCTCGAGCCGCATCTCGAACCGGGTTGTCGGAGCGACAGGTATGCGCTACGCGAACACCAGCCAGATCAGTGCGTAGAGGATCGCCGACAACAGGAGGCCGAGCATGATGCCGTGGCACGGTCCATGGCACGAGGTCGTTCCCTGTGCGGACGCCTGCGCTGGTTGCCGCAACGAGGCAGGGGTTTTCTCTTGCAAGGCCTGGCGAAGAACAGGTTCAGACCCAGTCATGATCTGTGGAAGATTCCAGAGGTCTCGTATTAAGTGCCGATGAACGCTTGCGACCCGTGCGGATAATATCCCTTACGCTCTGCCGTGCGATACCCGCTCTACACGAGAGCCAAAAAAACCCAGGCCCGTAATCGAGTGCGATCTTGGAGACCGACCGCGACAAGATCCTTTTCACCCCCGGCCCACTGACGACGAGCTCCACCGTTAAGCGGGCCATGCTCAGGGACTTGGGTTCGCGGGACGCCGAGTTCATCGGACTCGTCAGGGAGGTGCGGCAACGCCTGCTGGCGCTGGCTGGGGCGAGCCAGACCGTGGGATTCGAGGCCCTGCTGCTCCAGGGCAGTGGAACCTACGGCGTGGAAGCGGTGGTGTCCTCGGCGGTGCCGGCCGATGGCAAGCTGCTGGTGCTGGCAAACGGCGCCTACGGGGCGCGCATCGCGGCCATCGCGCGTGCGCATCGGATCCCGTTCCTGGAGCACACCCGACCGGAGGATGAGGCGATCGACCCCGCGGACGTGGGCGACATCCTGTCAGCAGATGCCGGGATCACGCACGTCGCGGTGGTCCACTGTGAGACGACGACCGGCTTGATGAACCCACTGGACGGGATTGCGGCTGCCGTGCGGAGCGCTGGCCGGAGCCTCCTCGTGGACGCCATGAGCTCGTTCGGGGCCGTGCCGATCGACCTGACGACGTTGGGCGCCGACTATCTGGTCACGTCCTCCAACAAGTGCATCGAAGGCGTGCCCGGCTTCGCGGTCATTCTGGCACGACGGTCGGCGTTGATTGCCTCGAAGGGCCGCGCCCGTACGCTCGTGCTCGACCTTGCTGCACAATGGAGGGGACTCGAGCAGGATGGCCAGTTCCGGTTCACGCCGCCCACACATGCGGTCCTTGCGTTTTCTCGCGCACTGGACGAGCTCGAAGCCGAGGGCGGCATTGCTGCGCGCGGGCGCCGCTATCTGGACAACCAGCAGCGGTTGCTTGCGGGGATGCGCGCGCTGGGATTCCGCAGCTACCTGCCGGCAGCGGCCCAAGGACCGATCATCACGACCTTCCTCTACCCCGACGACCCACGGTTCGTGTTTGAGCGCTTCTATCGTCAGCTGTCCGAGCTCGGCTTCGTCATCTACCCAGGCAAGCTGACCCAGGCGCCCTGCTTCCGCATCGGCAGTATCGGTCGTATCGGCACTGCGGACGTCGACGCGCTGCTGGCAGCGATCACAAAGGTGCTCGCCGAGCTGGGCATGCGATGACCCAGGCTGCTCAGCACGCGCCGTCGCACGTGACCACGGTCTTCACTGTCCGCGCCAGGATGTAGAGGTCCAGCCACACCGACCAGTTACGCACGTAGAAGCCGTCGAGGTGCACGCGCAGCTCGTAGGTCGTGAGGTTGCGGCCCGAGACCTGCCACAGACCGGTCAGCCCCGGGCGCACGCGCAGGTAGCTTTCGTACGTGCTGGCGTACTTGGTGATCTCGGCGTCGACGATGGGCCGTGGACCAACCAGACTCATGTCTCCGCGAAGGATGTTCCACAGCTGCGGAAGCTCGTCCAGGCTCGTCTTGCGCAGCAGGCCACCGATCCACGTGATCCTGGGATCCTTCAGCAGCTTGTGCGTTGCCTTCCACTCTGCGGCCGCTTCGGGGTTGGACGCCAGGTGCTCGGCGAGTCGCCGGTCCGCGTCAACCACCATGCTCCGGAACTTCCACGCCCGGAACCGCACCCCACCGCGGCCGATGCGCTCATGGCCGTAGAACAATGGCCCTCGGGATGTGAGCTTGATGGCGAGCACGATCGCCAGGCACAGGGGAGCCAGCCCGATCAGGAGCAGTGTGCACAGGCCCACGTCGAGCGCTCTCTTGATCATGAGCATGTCCCCACGATGCAGGTTGTTGGTCACCTGTAGACCCGCGAATCCTCCGCAATCGTGCTGCCTGGTCCACATCAACCCTGTCAGCGCGGCGACCTCTGGCTCGATCATGATCAAGGTTCGGAAGCGCCGTGACAATTGGGCAACGAGCGATGCTCGCTCTGCGGGTGTCTGTGTGGCCGACACCGCGAGGACCGCCGTAGCGGCATCGAACCTCTCAGCGTGCTTCGCTGCGACGTCGGCGGGCCCCATCTCACCCACGGGCTTCAT
The DNA here is from genome assembly GCA_003235605.1 of Planctomycetota bacterium. The sequence goes on from QJVU01000449.1 coordinate 9,914, forward strand.
CCCGTGGCTGGGATCGCGACGCAACCAGGCCGAGACCTGTTGGCGCCAAGGGTGATCGCCGACAACCACGACGCGCCTGCCCCACCAGGACTTGCTGCCCCACAGTTGGCGGTTTAGCCAGCGGAACAGGCCGACGAGCGCAATGCTACCAGCCCATGCGCCGATCAGCAGACTCAGTGGGAGCAACGGCGAGTCGCTCAGGGCACCAGCGATCACGTACGGCAGAAAGGTCACGCTCACCGCAGTCAACAACCTGCGCAGCTCGACCGCCGGATGCATGCCGAGGCCGGGGTACAGTCCGAGTGCGAACTGCGCGATCATCACGTTGCCCGCGATGATGGCACAGAGCAGGGGTTTGGCCTGGGCGCCGATGAACCAGGCCCCGATCGTGAGGGCGGCCGCCACCGCGAGCCCATCGCCCAGCGCCATGACGGCGCCGGTGCGAAGCCCCCGAAATCCACCAGGTGTCCGCACACGGGCGGATGTCTGCGGGACACTCAAGAAGTCAGCACCAGTCATACCAATGGAGTCTCAATCAAAGGAGTCAGAATGGATCATAGAAACCGATAGAGCCAACCCGGGATCGGGAAACGTCGCTTGTTCACGACGGCCCCCACCACCTTTCCACGTGCGCCAGTGAGGGCGTTCACCGAACGCCGTGCGCCGAAACCCCGCGACCGATCCGGGGACACGACGAACAGCACGCCGTGGCAGGCAGACGCCAGGTCGACCGTGATCTCGGACAATTGTGGCGGTGCGAGATCGACAACCACGTACGCAAACTCGGCCGCGTGGGTGTTGATCTCGGCGTCGGCGGTTGCACCGCCGACGGCCGTAACGTGCATCAAGGACAGCCCCTTCACCGGGCCGGGCATTGTCTCGGTGGGCACTGGTTGGGAGCCCC
>QJVU01000210.1 GCA_003235605.1 Planctomycetota bacterium
CCGGGAGGTCCTTGATCGTGAACGAGCCGTCGTCACCCGAGACCGAGAAATACGGGTTATCCACCACACAGATGTAGGCGCCCATCCAAGAGTGGACATTGCACGAAACCTTGATACCGATCTCCGCCTTGCGGAACGACTTCTTCACCTTCTGGCCCTTGAACGGCATAGCCAGGTTCCACTCGCGGTTCTCCTTCGGCAGCGGATGCACGTTATGCAGGGTGTCGTCGCTATTCACGATCTCGATCTTCTGCCCAACCATCGCGCCGATCACGTGCGGCTTGTACTGGCACCCCACTTGATCGAGTTCCACTTCACCCTTGGGAGAGAACGTCTTGCCTTCCAGCCCCTCCTTCACGTAGATGAAGACGTTCTTGAGGCCACCGTCCGCGGCGACGACGTAGCTCTCGGACGGAATGCTCCCGTGCGCCTTCATACACACCGGATCGGCGTCCATCTTCAACGCGTCGGCCTTCGGCGCCGTACCTTTGTAGGTGACCTTACCGGACAGGCTGCCGGCGTGGGCCGGGATCACGAACGCCAGGCTAAGACCAAGGGCAGCCGCGAGGGTCCGGGACAGGGGGGTGGTGATCATCACTGATTCCTCCAAAGGGTTGTCAACAAGAGCGACGGTCCTGATTGCCAGTGGGGGCGTGGCGCCCAAGGACCGATCGTAACAGCAAAACGTATCCGAACCGTCAGATCTATTGGCTGAGGGTCTTGACCTGCGCCGCCCACATCTTTTTCGCCTCCGCGGGGTCCAGAACCATCAGGTAATCGGTGATCGCCTGGATCTGGTCCGCGTTGGCTTGGGCGGTTTCGTTGCTGTAGTCAAGCCTCGGATCGCCGTTGGCGTCGACGACCGGCTCACCCTCCTCGTCCTCGAGCTCGTCGTAGAAGAAGAAGTTGGGCATGCGCGTGCCCGGCTGGAAGCCTTGTGGATTGGTGAGCCACTCCTCGACCCACTCGGGACGCAGACGCGACTTGGCGAGGCTCAGGTTGGGAGCAAGCTCGTCGGGATTCTTGCCCGCCGGGATCTCGTCCAGCACGTGGCATTGGAGACATTTGTAAGCGATTAATTGCTGCTTGCCATGGGCGATCGCCTGCTTGTCGATGGTGGCCGGGTTCACGCCGTAGAATGGGTGGTCCTTCGGCTCCAGCGCGACGAAGTAGTCGGACAGGACCTGCACCTCCTTGTCATTCAACCCGAAGGTCGGCATACGCACCTTCAGCCACGGCCGCAAGGGAATCGGTTGCTGGATGAATTGCTGCACCCAGAGGGGCTGCACCTTGCGCCCCTCGCCGTGTAACACCGGTGGAGCCAGCGCCTTCTCCTCGGCAGGATAGTAAGCGCGGATGTGACCGCTGCTGCGCGGGCTCTTGCGATCGTACTCGTGGCAGCCCAGACAATTGTACCGGGCGAACATTTCCCGGCCATCGGAGACCGCCTTCTCCTTTGGCCCCATCGGGGCATGGTACGAGGAGGGATAGACTCGCGCCTTCAGACTGCTGACAAATACGGTCAGGGCTTCCACCTCCTCCGGTGAGAAATGGAAGTTCGGCATCTTCAGCAGGTCCGGCTGGAACTGGCGCGGTTCCTCCAGCTTCATCTTGACGAAGTTGCCGACGCTGCCGTTGGACTTCACCCCTTGCTCGTGGTCGAGCCGCATCACCTCAGGCAACTTGTCGCCGAAGGCGAGACGGAAGTACTGCTTGTCGCCCTCGAAGGTGATCTCCGGGCCGTAGAAGGTCCGCCCCTCGAAGCCGGCAATCGGGTGGCAGCCGGCACAGTTGTACCATTCGATCAGCTCCTTGCCGGCCTCCACGAGTTCTGCGTTGTCCGGCTCCGGTGCGATGTCGAGTTTGGCTACGGTTCCGTCGCCCTTCTGTTGCAAGTAGGCGGCGATGGCCTCCGCCTCCTCGTCGCTGAGGCGCAGGCTGGGCATGGTGGTCTTGTGATCAAGGCTCTTCGGGTCCTTGACCCACGCCTTGATCCACTCGCCGTACGCCTTGTCCCCTACCCGGGAGAGGTCGGGACCGAAGTTACGTTGCTTGACGGATGGATCCAGCTCTTCCTCGACCGGCGGGGCGTCGTCGATGTTGTGGCAACCGAGACAGCCGACGGACAAGACCAATTCTTTGCCCCGCGCGATCTTCGCGGCGTTGGTCGGCACGTCGTGGTTCAGGCTCTGAATCCCGTTGGCCTCCTCATATTCCCGTGCCGAGGCGACCAGGTACGAGGTCAGTTTCTTGACCTCGTCATCGGAGAGATAAAAATACGGCATGTAGGTCTTCGCCAGATAGCTATTCGGGTCCTTCAGCCAACCGGCTATCCAGTCGGGCTGCATCTTGGAAGGAATCATGCGCAGGTCTGGTCCCGGCAACCGCTCGAGCTGCAATCCGGTCGCCGGGTGGCAACCGAGACAGCCGACCCGGTTGAAGAGGATCTCCCCGCGAGCGTAGACGTCACCACCGGTGAGGGAGGCGCCGCGCTCGTGACACTGAACGCACCGCGACTGGACCAAGGTGGCGTCGAGGATCGGGTTGCGCCAGTTCTCCTTGTTGCCGTGTGCGCCCTCCACGTCCACGGAAATACCAACCCCCTCGTGACACACGGTGCAGCCAAACTTGTCACTGGGATGGGTATCGATCCAGGGGTGGTAGGTGTAGGGCTGGGGCATCTCGGCAAAACGCGGGTCCTCCACGCCCAGATGGCAGGTCTCGCAGCGATCGGTGCGTTTGAACTGGGGCAGGTAGCGCTGGACGATGCCGGGCTTGAACTCGACCTTGGCCGGATCTCCTCCGGCGAGGTCGATCAGGTACGCCTTGTACTGCTTCTGGTACTGGTCGTAGGGGTGAGTCTGGTCCGTCACCACCTGCGCCCAGAAGAGGACGAAGACGGTGAGACCCAGCAGGAGAAAGAGCGGCCGCCACGCCCGCGACCTCAGCAGGACGACGATCAACACGAGGATCGCGACGCCTACGGTGACTCCCAGCTTCGTGCCCATAACCTCTCCACCCGGGCGGGTCCACCGCCCCCGTCAAACTCAGAATGAATGAAAAAAACCGCTTCCCCGCTTGCCGTCTAATGGGCTTCCCAGTGCTGCCAGAACCAGTAGAAGTCCCAGTTGGGGCCGCGCATGAAGGTGCCGACCACGATCAGGCCAAACCACAACACCATGCCCGCAGTGAAAAGGATGTTGATGGTGCGGCGCTGCGGGTGGAACCAGAGGCCGATGCCGGCGCGGGAACGATCGAGGTAGGGCACGGAGATCAGCAGCATGGCGAGGACCGCCGGGAAGAGGGTCCCGCCGAGGAACGGCGGCCCCCAC
>QJVU01000241.1 GCA_003235605.1 Planctomycetota bacterium
AGGAAGCAAAGGTCCCGATCGTCGTGGCGGTCAACAAGTGCGATCTGCCCGGCGCCAGACCCGAGCAGGTACGCCAGCAGTTGGCGGTCAAGGGTCTGCAGCCCGAGGAATGGGGTGGTGACGTGGGTTTCGTGAACGTCTCCGCCGCCACCAGGGAAGGGTTGGACGCGCTGGTAGAGCGGATCCTGTTGGAGGCCGAGGTGGCCGAGTTGGCCGCCAAGCCCCTGGCCCCGGCTTCTGGCGTAGTGATCGAGTCGCGCCAGTCCGCGGAGCAGGGCATTGTCGTGAACGCCCTGGTCATGGACGGGACCCTCGCAGTCAAGGACCAGATCATTTGCGGTGAGAGCTACTCCAGGGTTCGGGGGCTCACCGACGATCGCGGTCGCCAGATCGAGGCAGCTGGACCCGCAACACCGGTCAGCTTGCTCGGCCTTCACAAGCTGCCCCAGCCGGGTGACAAGTTCTACGTAGTGGGCGACACCAAGAAGGCCAAGGAGGTCATCGAAGACCGCCAGCGTCGCGCCCGCACCAGGGACCTGGCGGAGCGGACCGCGGTGACGATCGAGAACATCAGCGCCACGATCGCCGCCCAGGAGATCTCCGAGATCAAGGTCATCCTCAAGGCAGACGTCATGGGCTCGCTGGAGCCGATCCGGACCAGCCTTTCAGAGCTTGCGACCGACGAAGTCCGCTTCAACATCATCCATGCCGGTCTGGGTGCAATCACCGAGACCGACGTGACCCTGGCGGCGGCCAGCAACGCCGTCATCATCGGCTTCAACACGGTGCCTGACTCCACCGCGCGCCAGATCGCGGAGCGGATGGGCGTCGAGGTCCGCTTCTACGACATCATCTATACCCTGATCGACGAGATGAAGCTGGCTCTCGAAGGCCTCCTCAAGCCGGAGGAGATCGAGACCGTACACGGCCATGCCGAGGTCCGCGCGGTCTTCAAGTCCAGCCGCTTCGGGAACATCGCCGGTTGCTTCGTCACCGACGGATTCATCAACCGAAACAGCCGCGTGCGGTTGTCGCGGGACGGCAAGGTGGTCTACGCCGGCGGCATCGGCAGCCTGAGGCGGGTCCAGGACGACGTTCGCGAGGTCAAGGCTGGCTTCGAATGCGGCTTGACGATGGCCAATTACAGCGACGTCAGGGTCGGCGATGAGCTCACGTTCTATGAGGTCGAGTTGGTCAAGCGCAAGCTCGACTGATATCGACTGCCCCAGACTGACATCGAGTGCTCGAGCATCTGGAAGGTCCAGGAAGCTCAACGATGTCGAGGATGCGGAGAGAGTGGAGGATCACGGCAATCAAAGGCTTGGGGACACTACGGCTATGCACATCGGAGTGTTACAGTTCACGGTTGAGATTCCCTACGCCGCTTCACTCAAGGACAAGCGGCGAGTAATCAGGAGCATGAAGGACAAGCTGCGCCGTCTCTACAACGTGTCCATCGCCGAGACCGACCACCAGGACGAACCGACTTTGGCCACGATGGGCGTCGCGGCAGCAAGCAGCGACGTCAAGCAGGTCAACAGCTTGTTGGACCGACTGCTCAACACCCTGCACGACTGGCGCGACGCCACGCTGACAGATCACCAGATGGAGATCTTCCGCGCCCATTGATCCCGATGAACGAGCGACGCGTGCACAGGCTGGAGAATCAGATCAAGGCGCGGGTGGCGGAAGTTCTGCAGCGGGAGGGCGCGGACCCGAGCTTGGGCTTTGTCACCGTATCGGGCGTCCAGCTGGATCGCGAGATCCGGCTATGCAAGGTCTTCTGGAGCATCCTGGGAACCAAGAAAGACCAGCTCTCGAGCCAGAGGGCCCTCGACCGTGCGAACGGGTTCATCAGGCGACAGATCGCCCGAATCCTCCATACCCGCACGGTCCCCGAAGTTCGCTTTGTCTTCGACGAGAGCATCGAAGGCTCGATCCGGGTAGACAACCTGCTGGCGGAGCTGCAGGCGGAGCGGGAGCGCCGACAGGCATCCGGGGAGCACGGCGCACAGGAAGAGGGCTGACAGGGGGAGGTTTCTTCCCAACGATCCGTCCGACCCCGAAAATGTGGCTCGGCCGCGGTCCACATCCAAATCGCCCTCCCCGGCCCTGCGCCCCATTCCCAAGGAGACAAGAAGATGAGAGAAGTGCGGATTCTCGCCCTGGTTCTCTGCTGCGGAAGCACCCTGGTCGCCCAGGACGCCCCCGTCCCCAAGCAGCCCGACCCCCAGCAGATCGACGCCGCGGTGCTTCTGGACAAGGCCCTCCAGAAGATGGCTGGCCTCAACAGTGTGAGCTTCAAGACGTCCGAGACCCAGGATGATGCCTCCACGCGGCAGATCATGAAACAAATGGCAGGGCTGGGTGGTGGCATGCTCGGCAACCAGGACACGATCGTGCGCGGTGCCCAGAGCGATGGCATCCTGCATGCCAAGATGAACGACGGCAACGACGAAGTAGCGCTTCACCGCGGTCGCATGGTTGCGCGCAGCGACAGTCAATGGAAGCTCCGGCGCAACCGTCTCTACGGTGGCGCGCCGATGCCGTTCGTCCTGGATCCGCAGCTGTTCTTCGAGGCCCTCGGCCAGCTGCCCAAGTCCAGCCTGACCATACGCAAGATCGATCACCAGGAGACCACTGAGGGCAAGCGCGTGGTCCTGAGCCTCACGCTGGAGGGTGAGGCCGCCGCCGACTTCGCCCTGGCTGGCACCCTGCCCCCGATCTCGAAAGGCTTCGGCGGCATGATCGCCAAGCTCGGCGCCATGGGCGTCGGCGGTGGTGGCCGGCCGGACATCACCCTTGACCTGGCCCTGACCGTGGATCCGCTCACCGCGCTGGTGCACAAGGTGCACTCCGCAAGCTACCAGGAGGGCGGTCTACCCGGTGCTGGCCGGGTGGTGGTCGCGGGCGCCGGTGGCGGCGGTTTCGACGAAGAAGACGAGGAGGACGAGAAAGAGGAGGAGGAGGTCAAGACTCGGGATGCCCAGGGCAAGCGCCTCTACAAGCGCGGGCTTCCGGTCCGCAAGCTCAAAAACTCGTTGTCCAAGATGGAGTTCGACATTTCCTTCGCCAAGCACGGGGAGCCCCACGTATTCGACCTGGATACCACCGCCCGGAAACTGCTCCGTCTTCCCACGGGCAAGTAGGCTCTCAAACCCCGAAGTCGTCACCCGATCTCATGAACGCTCTCCGACGCTTTTGTTCTGCCCCAGCCGCGGCAGTGCTCGCCGGTCTCCTGTGCCCGGGCCTGTGGGCCCAGGCCGAGAACCAGGACACCACCAAGGCCCTAAAGGCCGACAATCTCAAGAAGGCCCTGAGCACCATGGCC
>QJVU01000322.1 GCA_003235605.1 Planctomycetota bacterium
CTGCAGAAGGTCGCCACCGCGGCGACCAGGTCCTCGCGCTCCATCGCGCCGAACACGGCGTAGTCGCCCGGGGTGGCGACCCGCGCCCAGACGCACCCGTGCTCGTGGTCGACGGTCGACCCGGCGACCCAGCGGTAACGTCCGGAGCGCTCGTCCCAGCGAGCGATGCGCAGCGTGTCGCGCCGCAGCCCCTCGAAGCCCTCGCCGATGGGGATCATCAGGAAGCCGTCGATGCGCCGGTCCGAGGTCCGGAGCGAGTAGCCCGCGCCACCCAGGATCCGGTGTGCTTCCGAGCCGTGCAGCGGCCCGTGAACGGCGGACGCCTTGCCCAGCCGACTCGCGAAGATGGGGCCGTCCGCCGCAGCGGACAGCGCCCCCAGAGGGGGTTTGGTCGGGAGCTGGACCGGAACCCAGGCTCGCTTCTGTTCCATCGCCCGGTCCCAGGCCTCCGGGTCGAACTCGCGCTCGAAGGCGAGTACCTCACTTCCCTCCGGACTCGCGTCCAGGTCTTCTCGGGTGGGATCCGACGGTGCCGTGCGCTCCCCCGTGGGCTGCTCCACGTCGTGTCGAGAACCTGAACAGCTCGCCAGTCCCAGAGCCATCATGAACTGCAGAGTGCGCTCAATCATCGGTGTCGATCTTCCAGTCGAGCAGGGCTCGCCTGCACGGCAGGCCGGGGAGGGGGTTCGACCTCAGTGCGGAGTGTGCGGGCTCTCACAGCTTACAGACGGGATGGACGATCCGTTAAGCTCGTGGCGCCAGGCCCACCCTACCTCCGGGGACCGCGGCCGCCGCTGCCTTCCCATTCGCAATGCGAAGGTCAGGGGTTCGAGCCCGTGTGGTCCGCAATCACGGCCGACCGCTGGCCCTGGACGGCTTGGGCACCGCTTGCCCATCGCCTGGTGGGCCCTGTTCCGGCTAGGCAGACCTCCCCCACCGTTCCCATACAGGACCCCCGAGCTCAGGCCGCCCGGCGGTAGTACTTGAGCAGCCCGCCGAGACGCTCATCGACCTCGATCGGTCCGGCGTAGGGCAGCTCCCTGCCCTCGATCAGCTCGTTCCTGAGCCCCTGATGGTTGCGCTCGCCGTGGTAGTGCTCGGTGAACTCCCGGAGGGCCTTCAGCAGGTTGCCTTCCCCGAATAGGATCAGCCGCTCCAAGCACTCTTCCTTGACCGATCGAACGAACCGCTCAGCGTGGGCGTTGCAGTTCGGTGCCTGGTAGGGCGTGGTGACGATCTCGGTGCCTGCGTCATGGATCGTCTTCTTGAACTGCTCCGTGAACTTGGAGTCACGATCACAGATCAGGCCCTTCGCAGTCCACGCCTCGGCCGTGAAGAAGTCCATCCCGACCACCTCTCCCCAGTGCGCCTGGAGGAAGGTGCGCAACGATGTGGGCCTGTCCGGAGCAGGCTTGAGCCCCTGCTCCTTCAGGATCTTGGCGATCGTGCTGCGGGCCACCCTGTGACCGAGGTTCTTCAGGGCACCCTGGATCCGCCGATAGCCCCAGGAGGAGTTCTCCCGAGCCATCCGAACGACCAGCTCACGGATCTCCTTCATGACTCCAGGGCGGCCCTTGCGCTTGGTCAGGTACGTCCACTTGTCGGCGATCAACCTCTTGTGCCAGCGCAGGATGGTGTCCGGCGTGACGATAGAGGCCACCCGGTCCAGTGCCCGTCGGCCGATTCTCTTGCCCTTGGCTGCCAGGCGTCTGCGTTCGTCATCGGTCAGCCTGAGCTTGCGCCCCTTCATCTGCTCCTTGAGGATGCGGTTCTCCTCGACCAAGTAGTCGATGACCTGCTGCTGCTGGCTGCTGATCCAGCCCGCCAGGCTCAGCAGAAGGACTCGCAGCGGGTGAAGCTCGGCTGTCATGGACAGGCTCTACCCACCCACTAAGTCAGGCCGCCGCCTTGGGTTAGGCGCCGGCCGAGTTGTCGGACCATACGGCCCCGAATTCCATGAACCACCCATGAACCAATCAGGAACCCTCGATCGGGGGAGGTCAGGAGCAGATTTGAGCGCAAATTTGTTCCTCGCGAGAGCGGGGCCCGCCTGCGTGTGAAACGCAACCGCGGGCTGGCAGCCTCACTGGCCGCTGTGTTGATCATCGGAGTCACCGGGAGCTTGGTGTTGAGCAAAACCCGGTCGCAACTGCGCGAGGCAAGAATCGAAGAGGACCACCGAAGCGGGGGAGGGTCACGCAGCGCATATTGGGTTTGCGGCTGAGGTCCGGCATCCCCGGATGGTGCTCACCAGGGAACTCGACGTGCAAACCGGGCCGCGCTAGGATGCGCTCGCAAGCCGCTGGAGCGCGGCTCTAGGGGCCCGGACAGGGTTTCTGGGACCCACACCCATTGCACTCCCGGGACCTCTGCCCTGCGACCCGCAAACCGCAGTGCGCCCACTCCCACCATCACGCCATGCTCGTGCGTCAATCCCTGGTCATCGGACTCGCGGGCCGTCGCGACGTGCTCGTGCCGGGCACCGCGGCCGCCCTCTCCCTGCTCCTGCTCGCCTCCTGCTCCGGGAAGTTCGACTCGCGTTCCCCCAGCGTGCTGCTGGTCACGATGGATACGACGCGCGCGGACCACCTGGGAGCCTACGGGTACTTCCGCGACACCACGCCCCACCTCGACGAGCTGGCCGCAGAGTCCATCGTCTTCGACCGCTGCGTGGTCCCGATGGCGTCCACCCTGCCGTCGCACACCTCGCTCCTGACCGGCACCTTCCCGACCGAGCATGGCGTGCTGGCGAACGTCCAGCATCTGGGCCGCCAATTCGTCGTCCCCGATCACTTGCAGACCTTCCCGATGTATCTTGGGAGTCTCGGCTACCAAACGGCCGCTTTCGTCAGCGCCGGCCCCCTGAAACGGGGAACGGGCATCGAGCGGGGGTTCGAGACCTTCGATCAACCGGAGGGAAGGGAGCAGCGCGCGAGGACGACCACGACCAGGGCCCTCGCTTGGCTGAAGGGGCTGGATCCTGCCAGGTCCTTCTTCCTCTGGGTGCACTATTTCGATCCGCACGACCCCTACAGTCCGCCGCAGCAGTACCGCGACACCTACCAGACGGATGCGGCGCTGGAGCGATTCCTGAGGGAGCGGAATGCGGCGCGCACCTCGCGCAGGGCCGTGGTGCTCGAGAGCGTCGTCACTCGACATGCGGTCAACCTCTACGACGCCGAGATACGCTACATGGACGAGCAAATCGGACGTCTCTTCGACGGGCTCGAGAGCGCGGGGCTCTGGGACGACCTGGTCGTGGTGGCCGCGTCCGACCACGGCGAGGGACTCGGTCAGCACGAGGATGCCGGCCACGGCAGCATCT
>QJVU01000458.1 GCA_003235605.1 Planctomycetota bacterium
CCCGAGGTGGAGATAGGCCTCGGGGGTGGCGACGCGGCCTCGCGGGGTGCGGTAAAGCAGGCCACAACGGATCAGATGGGGTTCGAAGACGTCCTCCAGCGTCTCCTCCGACTCGTCCACCATTGCCGCCAGCGTCTTCAGGCCCACGGCCTCGCCGCGGTCGACGAGGGCGCGAAGGATCTTGCGGTCCATCTCTTCGAGGCCCAGATCATCGATGCCGAGGCGGGCCAGGCCGGCCTCCGCCACGCACCGGTCGACCTTGCCGTTGCCTTCCACCTGGGCCAGGTCGCGGACCCGGCGCAGCAGGCGCAGCCCCAGGCGAGGGACGCCGCGACAGCGGGCCGCCAGCAGGGCGGCGGCGTCGGGGTTGAGGGGCAGCCGCAGGCGCTGGGCGGCCCGGTCCAGGATCTCCTGGATGTCGACGACAGGGTAGGGCTCCAAGCGCTCGACGATGCCAAACCGGCTGCGGAAGGCCGAAGTCAGCAGGCCTTCCCGGGTAGTCGCACCCACCAGGGTGAACGGTTCCGTGGTGATCCGCACGGTTCGCCCCGCCGGTCCCTGGTCCAGGACCACGTCGACGGCGTGGTCTTCCATCGCCGCGTAGAGGTATTCCTCCACGGAACGCGGCAGGCGGTGGATCTCATCCACGAACAGGATGTCGCCCCGCCCCAGTCGCGTGAGGGTGCCCATGAGGTCCTTGGGGCTCTGCAGGACCGGGCCCGCGGTCACCGTGATCCTGGTGCCCATGGCCTGGGCAATGAGATGGGCAAGGGTGGTCTTGCCCAGGCCCGGGGGTCCACAAAGGAGGACATGGTCCAGGGGCTCGGAGCGCTTCCTGGCGGCGTCGATGGCGATGCGCAGGTCTGCGATCACCTGGTGCTGGCCGACGAAATCGGCCAGGCGGACAGGCCTCAGGGCGCGGTCGAAGGCCTGCTCCTCCGGGCTTTCCTGGGAATGGAAGATCATCTCGTGCCCGCGGCGGGCTGGCCCATATCTGCCGTTGCAGGCGGCTTTTGGCAAGGCTGCTCCGGGATTTCGGCAGGGCGCAGCGAAAGCGATTGAGCGGCAGCCCACGACACCCGAGCGGCAGCGCACAAAGAACCACCGTTCGGGTGGTGGCCGGGGAGGGCTGGGTCAGGAAAATCGCAGCCCCCTGGCTTGTGGCGCCGGCCCGGCCGCCAGTACAAGGTCGCACGCCCAGCACGTTTAGAGCCTGAGCGTCGGTTCCCTCAGGGCCTTGTCAGGGGCCGCTTCGTTCTTCGACGACTTGAGTGGAACTTGTCTTGCAGTAAGTTCTTGGAGCTGAGAAGCGTCCTGACCGATCTGTCCCGAACCTCACCTGCGTCACCCCTCAGCCCCGGTGACACCAACGACATGAGTACTCCCTATCGCCTTCTGCGGAACCTGTCTGGCCTCTCTGCGGCTGCCTCCCTGGTCACCTTGGTCACGATCTGGGGCTGCAGCGGCGGCTCGAGTGGTGACCCGGACAACCGCGGCCCCTTCACGCTCACCGAGCTGACCACCGGCTTGAACCAGGTCTTCCCCTACCGCGTCCGCAAGGTAGACCCGTTCACCGGGAACCCGACGAACGAGATCGTGGACATCATGGATGAGACCACGATGAAGGCCAACGTCAGCGGCAACAACGGACTGCTGCCGGTTGGCGTGTTTGGCACCAACGCCGAGTTGCCGAATGGCCAGCCGGGCAACCAGTTCCTGCACTTCGTCTTCAGCCACAAGCTGAACCGGAACACGATCCTGAGCCAGAATCTGGCGGACGTCACCAACTCCGGCCTGACCACCGCGGTCAGCGTCCTGGAATACGACACCAACACCGAGTCCGCAATCACCGTCAAGGGCCGTGGGTTTGTCGGTGGCTACACGGGGATCGTGAACACCACGAACGGCTTGGTGGACCTCGTCCCGGTGGTGGAGGTCGTCCAGAAGAACGGGGTGCCGACGATCGTCTGGATGAAGACCTACAAGAACAGCAGCGGTGAGGTCCTGCCGATCCCGGCGGGCATCAACCGCGGCTTTCCTGGCGCCACGGATCCGGACGATCCGAACGAGCTCAGCTTCACCAACGCCTCCCGGCTGGTGGGGCCCAAGGCCTTCGTATTCGTACCCGACACGGACGACAACCTGAGCACCTTCGAGACCTTCCCGGACGCCGCCGTCGACAACAAGGTCCTGCGCGTGATCGTGACCAATGCGGTGGGCGACACCGGGGACAAGGTCCTGCAGCAGGAAGCCTGCACCGCGACGACGGTGGGAAGCGATCCGAGCAAGGCGGACGTCCTGGGCTTTTCCGGCAACAAGCAGCTGGAGATCACCCCTGGCAACAACCAGCAGGGCGTCGATCCGCGGACCACGCTGTTGGTGCGCTTCAACAAGCCCGTGCAGCCGGCGGACATGGGCCAGTTCTTCGAGCCCTCCAACCTGACGCCGGCCAGCGGTGGGGTGTCGTTGAACGTCACCATCGCCACGACCACGTTCTCTGTCATCTATCACGCCGATCCCCTCACCGTGGGGGACTTCTGCAACTACGTGATCACGCCGGCCTACGTCATGCCCGGCGATTCGACGGTGAACGTGTCGGTGAACAACACCACGGTGCGCGACCTGAAGAACTCGTTCATCGGGAACACGGTGAACACCAACTTCAACACCGGCAAGGGACCGGGCATCGTCAATGCCCCGGTGGCGCCGGACGCCCTCTACGTCGGCATGGGTGGCAGCAAGCCAGGGCTCAAGATCATCGATCTGAACGGCTTCGGCCAGGGCACCGGCGGCTACATCGTCGACCCCAGCGGCAACACCGATCCCACGCTTCCGCTGGGCGGCGGGTTCAACACCAACTTCCCGAACAACCCCAACCTGGGCTCCACGGGCATCACGCCCAACCTCGCCCCGGGTACGACGACGCTGGATGCCGGTGGCTCGGGCGTGTTCACGCTGGTGCAAGACACCGCCGGCAACACCCTGCTGCTGGGGAACCCGATCCTGGGAAGGCCGGCTGACATCCACATCGGCTGCCCCCTGGACATGGTGTTCAACAACTTCAACATCAATGTGAACGCGTCGACGGCGAATCACGTCGACCCGTTGGGCGGCGGAGGCCGCGGCAACGGATTCACCACGGTGCCGCACCCGAACCCGCCGCGGCTGGTGTTCCCACCACCGAACCCGGGGCAAGTGATCTTCGCCGAGGAGCCAACCGCCACGGATCTGCCCCAGGGTGGCTGCGTGGACCAGCCCATCGACCACCTCGTGGCCGGCGACCCGTTCGGACGGAGCAGCCAGCCTGGGCTGTTC